>NZ_JAELTZ010000002.1:0-175888 GCF_016429115.1 Aquitalea sp. ASV15
CAACGTGGGCGCTGGCCAGGGTGGCGCTGCCGCCAACGGTGACGGTATCGCCAACGATCTGGTTGCTGACCGTCAGGTTGCTGCCCTGGGCGGTAGTCGTGCCGTTATAGGTCTGGCTACCGGTCAGGGTCACCGCCAGCGGGTTGACCGTCATGCTGCCGGTCGCGCCAGTCAGGGTGTAGTCGCTGTCGCTCAGCGTCAGGCTGTTGAAGCCCGACAGGGCGCGGCTGCCAACGTGGGCGCTGGCCAGGGTGGCGCTGCCGCCAACGGTGACGGTATCGCCAACGATCTGGTTGCTGACCGTCAGGTTGCTGCCCTGGGCAGTAGTCGTGCCGTTATAGGTCTGGCTACCGGTCAGCGTCACCGCCAGCGGGTTGACCGTCATGCTGCCGGTCGCGCCAGTCAGGGTGTAGTTGGAGTTATCCAGGGTCAAGCCTGAGAAGCCCGACAACGCTTGATTGCCGGCGTGAGCACTGGCCAGGGTGGCGCTGCCACCGACCGTAATGCTGTCGCTGCCAACACGGTTGCCGACCGACAGGTTGCTGCCTTGGGCAGTAGTCGTGCCGTTATAGGTCTGGCTACCGGACAAGGTGACGGCCAGCGGCTGAATGGTCAGCGTACCGTTGGTATTGCCGCTGCTTGCCAGCACATAGTTGGATGCCGCGGAACCGGTCAGGCCGGTGACTTTTTCTACGTAGTTACCCACAGGGGTGTTGGCCGCCAGCGTCACGCTCGAGCCACCCTGGGTAAAGGCACCCACAGTACCGAACACCTGATCGTTGTTGAGGATGCCACTCAGGGTGGCGCCACCCAGCGTCGCCAGCGTGCCATAGGTAGAGAAGGCATTGGCAACCGAGTAGTTCAGCGTGGTGTAGAGTACCGCAGGCTGCAGTGTCAGGGTGCCAGTGTGATACTGGATGGTGTAATTACCCAGACCGGTCCCTGTTGCTGCCGACGGGGTGATCGTGTAACTGCCTACCGCAGTCGACGCCGTGGTCGCCGTCAAATTGCCCGGTATCTTTTCAGTCAAACCGCTAATGGTGTCATTGTTGACAAGACCGGTTTGCGTGTAGCCGGTGTTCAGGGCGGTCGACAGCGTGTAGGGCGTCCCGTAGGTAGCGGTCTGGTCGGCGGCGGTGATGACCAACGTCGCCGGATTCACCGTCAATTGGCCACTATTGGTGAACGTGGTGGCGCCATAACCGTTGCCGACGCTTAGCGTTCCGGTGGCACCACTGATGGTGTAGGGACCACCGGCCACGGTAGCAGCAACAGCCGCACCAGCAGACGACATGCTCGGTGCACCGCTATACACCATGGCTGCGGTATCGGCCAGATAAGCACCACTGACTGCCGGCTGCAAGCCACTGATGGTGTAGTCGGACTGGATGGCAGAAGAGGCATCGACGCCGTATGTCTTGCTGTCGTTATGGCTGGTGACGGTCAGGTGCGGCTGATAGGCAAAGACGTAGCGGTTGCCGCTGGCGCTGACCGTAGCCCCAGCCGCGGTATCCCACACCGCCGTGTTATTACTGTTCAGGTTGCCGAAGGTATCCCCACTCGGGCCAGCCGAGTACACCAGCCACTTACCGTTGGGAACGGATAGCGCACCCGAACCCGCATTGTTGATGAAGTTGCCGCCTGTCTGCAGCGTGATCGTGCCATTACTGCCGCTAGCCGTCAGTGCAGCCCCGCTCGACAAGGTAATTGAACCGTTTTGGGTTCCGAGGTTTTTCACCGAGATGTCGGCACCATCAATGCTGCTGGCCAGAGTGATATTGCCGGCGGTGCTGTTGGTGTTGCCGGCGCCATTGCCAAGCGTAATGTTCACCGTACCGCTACCCGCCGACAGGTTGGCACCGGAGGCCACCGAGATCGCTGCCGTGCCGCTGTCGCGTTCTACATTGACCACGTTATTGGCCGCGGTATCGTTGGCGGTCAGCGTCAGATTGCCGTTGCCCGTATTAATGGCTGCATTGACCAGGATACTGCGGCCGGCATCCAGGGTCAGACCAGCCGTCGAGCCGGAGTTGGCAGAAAGCGCGCTGTTGACGGTGATGTCGTTATTGGCCTGCAGCGTGACAGAAGTGCCGCTGTTGAGGGTTTGCAGGATCAGGCTGGGCGCGATGGTGACATCGAGTCCAGACATATAGCCATACGTGAACAGGGTTGGATCAGTAAACGCCAGTGTAACGGTCCCGCTGCCATCGCCGGAGCGCGCTACCAGGAATTGCTTGCCGCTGTTGAGCGCCGACACGGTCTGGCTGTAGTTGGAGGCCACGCCGGACAGGCTGTTGTCCGTACTGACGGTTCCGGTGATGCCACCGGTGGAATTGCTCCAGGTTGCCGCACCAAGGCCACCGTTCCAGCTCGGGCTGGAAATGACATAATCGCCGCCAGACAGCAGCGTAACGCCACCACTGCCAACCTGATCGCCACTGTTTCCACCTACCAGGCTGTTACTCGACGATATGGTTCCCGTCACCGAGCCACCTTGGCTGACATAGGTCACCGCACCGGCCTGGCTATTCCATTGGGAGCTGAAAATCAGGTAATTGTTACCGCTGACATACTGCATGCCACCATAACCGACCTGGTCGCCGCCCGTCGTCGAGATGGCATTGGTGCCATTGTCTTCCGCGTAACGGGACAAAGTACCTGCCGTTGAACCAACCAGGCTGTTGGCGGAACCGACCACACCCGTAGTACCACTGCTACCGTTGCCGAAGGAGACGGCACCACGATTGTTGTTCCACAAAGGACTGAACACGACATAGTCGTTATTGGCCTGTACGACGACATTGGTCATCCACAGATTCTGGTCGCTCTTGTAGAAATAATTGGCGGAACCACCGGTGCCGATCGCGTCGCCGTTCTCGTACTGTTTGTAAACAAAGCCGCCGTAATTGTAGGTATTGATGGTGCCAGAATATTGGCCGACCAGACTATTGGTCGAGGACACAGCCCCCACCGTCGCCGAGGACGGATTGATAAAGCTGATCGCGCCCTTGTTGCCACCCCACAACGGACTCAATACCAGGTAATTGCTGCCGCCATTATTGGACAGGGTCAGGATGCCGCCGGAACCGACCTGATCGCCGCCGAAGAGATTGACCATACTGCCACTCAGCACACCGTTGAACTGAGTAGAGGCCGTGGTGCCAACAAGGCTATTGCTGGCACTCACATTGCCGGATGTGGCCTGTGATGCCGTCATCAGCGTGACCGCACCTTTCTGCTGCGCCCAGTTGGGGCTGAGCACCACCCAATCACCATTGTTCAGATTGACGATGCCACCGCTGCCAATTTGATCGCCGCCAAGATTGTATGGATTGTTGCCACCCAGCACGGCCGTGGTGCCAACGATACTGTTGCTTGAGCTGATGCTCCCAGTCACACCCGTGCTGCCACTGCCACGGGTTACTGCACCGCGATAACTGCTCCAGACCGGGCTGAGCACGACATAGTCGTTGTCGCTCAGGCTGACCACGCCGCCAGAGCCCACATTGTCACCACTGCTGCTGCCTACCAGGCTATTGGATGACGATACCGCACCGCTTATGCCGCTCGTACCGGAGGCGAAGGTGACTGCACCTTCATGGCCATTCCAGGCAGTCGTCGTCACCACATAATTATTATTACCGAGCTTGGTGACCGTACCGACCTGGTCACCACCGCTGATGGAATTCTGGTGATAGGTAGGGTCGTAACCGCCTGCCGTGCCTGCAGTGCTACCCACCAGCGAATTACTGGACGACACGGCGCCAGTCAAGGGCGATGCCAGCGACATGAATGTCGTCGCGCCCCTGTTGCTGCTCCAATTGGTACTGGACACCACGGCATTGCCGTTGCCCAGATCAGTCACCCCGCCGGAGCCTACTGCATCCCCACCATAATAATTGCGGTAGCCCGTGGTGGTGGTGTAATAGGTATTGCCACCACTGTCACCGATGCCCTGGGTGGTCCCCACCAGGCTGTTGGCGGCACTGACGGTCCCGGTCACACCGCTGCTACCGTTAGCAATGGTCACCGCACCGCGCCCATGGCCCCAGTTTGACGAAATAACGGCGTAGTAGCCGTTGGACAGCGCCTGCACGCTGCTGCCTACACCGTCACCGTTGTAGTAACCATAGCTGGTACCACTATTGGTACCGTTAAAGCAGTAGAGGGTACAGGTGGCGGAATACAAGCTGCCCGCATTACCAACCAGGCTGTTGGCAGCGCTGACTGTCCCCGTCAGTCCGGAATTCTGATCAACCAGCGTCACGGCACCCGCGTTCTTGTTCCAGTACGGGCTATCCACCACAAAATTGCCATTGCTCAGAATGGTGATGCCACTGGAGCCAACCTGATCGCCACCCAGGTTGTTATCTGCGGCAATGGTGCCATTGGAGCCAACCAGACTATTGGCAGACGAAACGACGCCCGTAATACCGCTGGCGGCACTCCCCAGGGTGACCGCCCCCTTGCCGGTATTCCACTGCGGCGCGATGGACACGTAATTGTTGTTGGGCAGCAAGTTCACGGAGCCACCGATCGCATCGGTCGATGTGCTACCCACCAGGCTGTTGCTGGACGACAGCGTGCCGGACAGACTGCCGTTGGCGCCCACCCAAGAGATGGCACCCGCGCCACCATTCCAGCTCGGACTCAGGATCAAGAATGGCTTGGTGGTATCGTTGACCAGCGCGCTACCAATGTAATAGCTGTTGTACCAATTCTGATAATTGAGGAACAACAAACCGCCGCTACCGACCTGGTCATTGGCATGCGAGCCCTGAAAGGCGGACATCAGCGCACCGGTAGTGCCGTTATAAAAAAACACCGAACCGGCAGCGCTATTGTTTGCTACCGTATCATTCGGTTTGGTAACCACATAGCTGCCACCGCTCAATTGCACCGCCATCGTCCCGAAGCCGGAGCCAGAACCGGCATCCGGGTCGATCAGATTGGCACTGGCGACATCGCCGGCGCTGGCGCTGATGGTGATGTTCTTCGGATCCAGCAGCAGCTTGCCGGCGGCTCCGGCACTGGCGCTGGCGTTGGCCACACCGCCATAGATGAGTCGATCGCCACTCGACACTTCAATCAGGCCACCATTGCCACCATGCTGGCCACCCTGTGCGGTGACGCTACCCAGGAAGGTGGTTTTAGTATCCGACCAGACCGCAACCTGGCCACCATCGCCAGCACCAGTGGCATTGGCGGCAAGCTTGGTCGAGGCATTGACCACGGTGGTATCGGCCGTTTGCGGGCCACTGCCATGCAGCCCACCCCCAATATTGATATGCCCCCCGCCCTGCACACCATTGGCTTCAAAATCGGCAGCGGCAAGTGCCACCCGCTTGCCCAGAGCAGAAATCGTACCGCCGTGCTGCCCGCTGGCAGTCACTTGGCCGGAGCTGAACACCGAGCCTGCGCTTGTCAGCTGTACCGTACCCGCCGCGCCGTCAGCGCTATTGGCCGAGGTTTTTGCCGATGCCGTCTGGATCAGATTATCCTGGGTGGACAAGGCCACGGCCCCGCCCTGCCCTGCACCACCGTCAGCACTGATCGTACCGGACTGTAACAGGCCAGCCGCCTGCACCGTGACATTGCCGCCACGGGTCCCGTCCGCATGAATGGCGCCGGATTCAATGATCTGTCGACCGGAGACCGTGATACTACCGGCCGCGCCGCCGCTCGCCGACGCGGTCATCGTGCCGTCCAGCGTGATCACGCCGTTGCCTCCCTTGCTATCCGCCGCAGCCTGAATGCTGATCGAGCCGCCGCTACTGCCTGCGGTAGCTGCCGAGGCGTCCAGACTTGCACCACTGGCCAGCTGTACCGAGCCACCGGGGGCGGATAACCAGATCTGGCCACCCTGGCCACTGACTTCGGTGGCACGAATCAAGCCCTGGGTGTTCCCCGCCAGGGCATACACATTGCCATTCTCGGTACGAAGTTCCGCCGCCGTCGCCTGGAGCAAGCCCGCATTGCTGACCGAGGTGGCAGCGCCACCCAGGCCAATGACAAAGCGCCCATCCTGATCGGCCTGGTCCTTCACCAGCACCTGGTAGCCGCCCAGCAGCCCCACCCGGCCGTTATCGGCCTGAATGCTGCCCTGATTGGCGACCTGGGCCGCAATCAGCACCACATCGCCACCAGAGGCGCCGATCTTGCCGAGATTGGTCACCGCGGCATTGGAATTGCCACTGAAATTCAGCGAACCGCCGGCCATGAAGTTGTTGTTGGACAGATCCTGGGTCGAAGCAACAAAGCTGCCGCCCACCCGGACTTCGCCATTGCGGCCAATAATGACCCCGGACGAGTTGATCAGATACACACTGCCAGAGCTGCTCAGCAGACCATCGACAATCGAAGCCGGCGCGCCAGCCGCCACACGGTTAAGGGTTGCACCCGAGCCGTTGTTGAAGCGGACGGTTTCATTGCCCGCAATCGAAAACGACGACCAGTCGATGATTGCACGGGCAGTATTCTGGTTGATCGTGGTGGTGGTGCCGGTTGCGGCTATCGACGCACTACCGGCCGTCACATGGCCCCCGACAGGAGCCGCCTCGGACAGTGCAGAAGCCAGGACCAGGGAGAGCGTGACCAGACTGCGGCAGGATGAACCGCCTTTGCGCCGGCTACGCGCGGTTTCTGCCACTACGACGTAACAACCGCGACTGTCACTCCATACCGTACGATAGGCGCTGTTCACCCCGGGACTCCTTTATAGATTTGATAAACGGACATACTTCATGCAAGGGAACGACTGCGGCTATCGATAGCTTTTGTCATAAAATCAAGACATGGAAGCAAAAACCGGCATTCTGGCAGCCATGTATTGCTTTTGCGTGTATGACCCAATGCACTGCGCTACTGACCTGACAAGAAACAGCAGCGCATCGGGGTTCGCTGACGAGGCGATGCGCTGAACGGATCAGGGTTTGTTTTTTTCTGCTGAATTCAGATACACGCAGCGTCATCTTATAATGACAATGTATTTTGCACCTGTACGATAGGCCGGTCAAGAAAACTTACTGAGGCTCCCAGGCTGTTCCTTACACGCCTTTCGAACAGGTGATCCCGCTGTCTACCCATTCTGTATAGCCTGAATCGGCGCCTGCTGAAGCAACAATTGCAGCAAATGTCGCCCCAGCAAAACAGGTCGGCCAACTCAGCATCGGCACAAACATCCGGTGCAGGGCTCGCCGCTGCGGCGGCCAATCATCAAGGTCGGAGTGAACATTGCCTGGCTTGCAGGCGGGGAATGACATGCGGGTGTTTTTGAACAGCATCACGGCTATTGCATTTCATGCCGCCTGATGACGTCCAACTGGCGGAGAAGCTCACCATGGGAGAGCAGACGACTAGCCGCTCGACCATCAGGGGATCAGTGCTGCGATGTAATGGGGGATGTGCCTCTACAGTGGCAAGATTTTGCAGGCAAAGCAGATTGCGTCATCAATACCAGCCGGCCATGAAGCAAATCACCAGTCTGCCGGTCAGGCCGAGCACGCGCACCAGGCGCGCTCAGCCCTGGCAAATGCAGTTGCGCCCCTGCAGCTTGGCGCGGTACATGGCGACATCCACGGCATGCAGTATGCCCTCCAGCTCCCCATGGTCAGTGGCGCAGGTATAGCCGATGCTGACCGTCAGGCCCAGCCGTTGCTGCTGCCATACCGGCTGGCTGTCAGCGATCTGCCGGCGCAGCCTTTCGGCCGCCCCGGCGGCTCCGGCCAGGTCGGTAGCCGGCAGCATGAGCAGGAACTCCTCGCCGCCCCAGCGCACGATATCCGCCTGCCCGTCGAACAATGCCCTCAGTTGATCCGCAAAAAACACCAGCATGTGATCGCCACAGGCGTGGCCGTACTGGTCGTTGACCTGCTTGAAGCCATCGATGTCACACAGCAATACCGAAAACAGCTTGCCCTCGCGCTGCCAGCCTTCCCAGGCCTGTTGCAAGCGTTTGCAGGCTTCACGCCGGTTCAGCAGCCGGGTAAGAAAATCGGTACGGGACAGGCGGATGTTCTCGTCCACCGTGCACTTGAGTTCGTGCACATCGCGAAAGGTGATGATCTGCAGGAAAGGCAAGGTGGCCGCTTGTATCTGCGCGGTGATGATGAACCAGCGTTGCTGGCCATCGGCACAACGCACCAGGGCGGTCAGCTCGGCCAGCGGCTGGCCACTGGCCTGGCAACGCTCCACCTCCTGGCTCCAGGTCTGCATGACTTGCGCGCGATAGTCGGCATCGGGATACGCCAGCCGGAACCAGCTGTCGATATCCGGCATGTCCTCCAGACTGTAGCCAATCTGCTGACGAAAGGCCTGATTGGCAAAGCGATGCCAGCGACCGGTATTGATGCCGCTGTTGGGGCTGCATTCGGAAATCAGGATGGGAATGGGGATGAATTCGAAACTGTTGGCCAACAGTTCGCGGCCCACCTCGGACATGGCCTGGTCATTGTCAACAAACATGGCTTGCCTTTTCTTTCTGCGCCTGCCCGGACATGCCGCCGCGCACTGCCACCGCGTGAGCGGGGCAGGCACGCTGGTAACCAGACAAACACATCAACAGGAACTGTCTGAATGCATCAATCCAAGATACCAATTTTACGCAAGAAAGCCAGTGGGCGCGGCAGCTGGCCGGCTTACTCCTCCGGCAGCAAGTAGCCCTTGGCCAGCAGGCCGGCAAACTCCTCGGGCGGCATCGGCTTGGCCAGCAGATAGCCCTGGATCAGGTCACAGCCTTCCTGCTTGAGGAAGCGCCACTGATCGATGGTTTCCACGCCTTCGGCCACCACCTGCATATTGAGGTTTTTCGCCATGTTGATGATGGCGCGGGCAATGGCCGAGTCGTCGGCGTCATTGGGAATGTCGCGTACGAAGGAACGGTCGATCTTCAGCTTGTCGGCCTTGAAGCGCTTGAGATAGGACAGGCTGGAATAGCCGGTGCCGAAGTCATCGATGGACAGCTGCAAGCCCATGCCCTTGATGCTGTCAATGGCCTGCAAGGTGCTGGTCACGTCTTCCATGATCACGCTTTCCGTCACCTCGACGTCCAGCATGTCGGCGGACAGACCGTGGCTGCGCAAGGCGGTTTCCAGTACCTCGGCCAGATCCTGCTGGCGGAACTGCAAGGCTGACAGATTGACGGCCAGCGACATCTTGGGCAGCCCCTGGCCATGCCACAGCGCCAGCTGGCGGCAGGCTTCGCGGATGACCCAGTTGCCGATCTGCACGATAAAGCCGCGTTCCTCGGCCACCTCGATAAAGCGGGCCGGCCCCAGAATGCCCAGCGAGGGGTGATTCCAGCGGATCAGTGCCTCGGCCCCGGTGATGCGGCCATCGGCCATGGCCACTTGCGGCTGGTAATGCAGGATGAACTCGTTGCGCTCCAGCGCAAAACGCAGCTGGCTTTCGATGGCCAGAATCTCACGCGCCCGCGCGTTGAGGTCGGCCGTGTAGAACTTGTAGCTGTTACGGCCCGACGACTTGGCGTGGTACATGGCGGCATCGGCATTGCGCACCAGGGTCTCAAAATCGCGGCCGTCATCCGGATACACGCTGATGCCAATGGACGGCGTGATGGTGATGGTGTGATTGTGCAGCTCGATCGAGGCACCAAATGATTCACGGATACGCTCGGCAGCCAGTGCCGCCTCGCTCGGATCGGAAATCGCTGGCAGCAGGATGATGAATTCGTCGCCACCTTGCCGCGCCACGGTTTCGCCAGCGGCCAGCGAGGACTTGATGCGGTCGGCAGCCACTTGCAAGAGGATGTCCCCGGCCGAGTGTCCCAGCGACTCGTTCACAGTCTTGAAGCGGTCCAGGTCCAGCAGCAGCAAGGCCATCTGCTCGTTGTCACGGCAGGCATTGTGAATGGCCAGCTCGACGCGATCATGCATGTGGGCACGGTTGGGCAGGCTGGTCAGCACGTCGAAGTGGGCCAGGAACTGGATGCGTTCGTCGGCAGCCTTGCGCTCGGTCAGGTCGCTGAAGATGGCCACGTAATGGGTGATTTCCGACAGCGGGTTGCGCACGGCATTGATGGCCAGCCATTCAGGGTAGATTTCGCCATTCTTGCGCCGGTTCCAGATTTCGCCCTGCCAGGAGCCCTGGCTATCAATGGCCTGCCACATATTGTTGTAGAAGGCTTCATCATGACGTCCAGAGGACAGGATGCTGGTTTTCTGCCCCAGCACCTCCTGCTGCGAATAACCGGTAATTTCGGTAAACGCCTTGTTGACGCTGCGGATGCGCTTGTCGCTGTCGGTGATCATGATGCCTTCCACGGTGTTCTCAAACACCTTGGCCGCCAGCTGCACCCGCTCTTCTGCCGCACGTTTTTCCGAAATGTCGCGCACCATGCGCCATACCGCATTGATGCGGCCAAAGGCATCGCGCATGGCCACGGTCTTGACGCTGACCGGCACCTGGTTGCTGAAGCGGTTCATGTACACCGCCTCGAATTCGTCGCAATAACCGAAGCGCAGCACCTTGTTGTCCAGGTTGAAGCGTTCCAGCGCCTCGCTCTCCTGCCCCACCAGCGACCAGAAATTCTGCTGTTTGAGCTGGTCGAGGTTGTAGCACATCAGGTTGAGAAAGGCCGGGTTGGCATCCATCACCTGCCCATCCAGCGAGCTGATGACGATGCCGTCCAGATTGGACCAGAACAGTTCGCGGTATTTGTTTTCCGAGCGGCGCAGCGCATCTTCCACCTCGCGGCGACGGGAAATGTCCGCCTCCAGCGCCAGTGTCTTGGCTCGCAGCTCGTCAATCAGCCGCTTCAGTTCGGAGCGGGTCCATTCCAGATGCTTGCCCAGTTTGCCGATCTCATCGCGGCGCGCCCAGTAGAAGGGCGACTCCAGCTTGAGTTCGGCCAGCTGGGTGGCCTGCTCGGTCAGGCTGTGCATGGGGCGCAGGAAACGGGAATGCAGAATGCTCATGATCAGCAGAATGGACAGCACCAGCTGCGCCACCAGAATCAGCAGGATGTTCTTCACCTGGTTGTGCAGGGCATTGGCCAGATGCTCGGTATCAAACTCCAGCGTCACCTGGCCGATTTCCTCGCCACGATAAATCACCGGCTTTTGCACGAAGGACACCCCGCCGACGCGCCGCTCGCTGCGCAAGGCCGACAGGAAGACCTGGTTGGACTGGGTATCGGTCACGCGGATGGACACCACGCGGGCATCTTCCATCACCGAGGAGATCAGCGGGCTGCCCGCCTGCCGGCTCAGGTTCCACAAGGGCTCCTGCATGCCCAGCGCCACGATGTCCAGCAGGCGTTTTTCGTCGGTTTCCAGCTGGGCCGTGAGGTTGTCCCGCTGGATATTGATGCTGAGGTAACTGATGATGGAGGCAGGAATCAGCAAGCCGAGTACCACGGCGATCATGAAGACCGTGCGCAAGGAAAGGCTGGAAGTCACTGGGTTCTTTTCTTCTTGGGATGCCATCATTATCAATTATCAAAAAGCGTTCATGGCGCGGAAAACCCGCTATCAATATTTGGCTGCAAAATTACAGCTCATGTGCTGTCAATCAGATTGATCGCATAATAAGTCAGACCTTTGTCAGTTATAAGCGATTTTTTCTTTACACGACAGTTTCTGCAACGCGATACCCCGCGCTTGGCCAATTTGCCATGCCCATGGCAGCAGCCTACAATCCACCCCATTCCGCATCCCGCAGGACCCGAATCCATGTCGCAGACACAGTATGACACCCTTGTTTCAGCTCGCTGGATCATTACGGTAGAGCAAGACGGCGAGGTACTGGAAAACCATGCCATCGCCATCAAGGATGGCCAGATCGCCGCCATCATTCCCGCCAGCCAGTGCGCAAGCATCAGCGCCAATCAAAGACTGGAACTGGGTCACCATGTGCTGATGCCCGGCCTGATCAACCTGCACGGCCACTCCGCCATGACCCTGCTGCGTGGCCTGGCCGACGACAAGGCGCTGATGGACTGGCTGAACAATCATATCTGGCCGGCCGAAGGCAAGCACGTTCAGGACGACTTTGTGTTTGATGGTTCCTGCCTGGCCATGGCGGAAATGATCCGTGGCGGCACAACCACCATCAACGACATGTACTTCTACCATGCCGCCATGGCCCGTGCCGGCCTGGCATCCGGCATGCGCACCTTTGTCGGCTGCTCCATTCTGGAATTCCCCACCAATTACGCCAGCCATGCCGATGAATACATCAGCAAGGGCATGGCGGAGCGGGCTGAATTCCTGGGTGAAGAGCTGATTACCTTCACCCTGGCCCCGCACGCGCCCTACACCGTGTCGGATGCCACCTTCCGCAAGGTGGTGGAGCTGGCCGACAAGCAAGACATGCGCATTCACTGCCACATCCATGAAACCGCGGATGAGGTGAACAACAGCGTCAAGGAACTGCAACAACGCCCGCTGGCCCGCCTGCAACAGCTGGGCTTGCTGTCGCCGCGACTGATCGCCGCCCACATGGTGCATCTGAACGCCGAGGAAATCGACATCGTCGCCCGCCATGGCGTGTCCGTCGCGCACAATCCTGCCTCCAACATGAAGCTGGCCTCCGGCATCGCCCCGGTGCAGCAACTGCTGGCTGCCGGCGTGGCCGTCGGCATCGGTACCGATGGCGCGGCGTCCAACAACAAGCTGGACATGATGGCCGAAACCCGTCTGGCCGCCCTGCTGGCCAAGGTGGGCACGCTGGACCCGACCGCCGTGCCGGCAGCCACCGCCATCCGCATGGCCACGCTGAACGGCGCCCGCGCCCTGGGCATTGCCGACAAGGTGGGTTCGGTCAAGGTGGGCAAACAGGCCGACCTGATCGCCATCGACCTGTCGGCACTGGAAACCGCCCCGGCTTTCGATCCGGTTTCGCATGTGGTGTATGCCGCCGGCCGCGAACAGGTGAGCCATGTCTGGGTCAAGGGCCGCTGTCTGCTGGATGCCCGCCAGCTGCAGACCCTGGACGAAGCTGCACTGAAAGCGCGTGGTGAAGACTGGCGCAACCGCATTCTGGCGAGGTAAGCAATGAGTAATGTAGACGAACTGGAAATCGACAAATTCAGCCAGCTGGCGCACAAATGGTGGGACAAGGACAGCGAATTCAAGCCGCTGCATGAAATCAACCCGCTGCGACTGGACTATATCGACGACTTTGCCAGCATCAAGGACCTGAAAGTCCTCGACGTGGGCTGCGGTGGCGGCATTCTGGCCGAGAGCATGGCCCTGCGCGGCGCGCAGGTCACCGGCATCGATCTGGCCAGGAAATCGCTGAAAGTGGCACAGCTGCACAGCCTGGAATCGGGCGTGGCCGTGGAATACCGTTGTATCGCCGTGGAAGAGCTGGCCGACGAAGCGCCGGGCAGCTTTGATGTGGTGACCTGCATGGAAATGCTGGAGCATGTGCCGGACCCGGAAAGCGTGGTGCGCAGCTGCGCCCGTCTGGTCAAGCCCGGCGGCTGGGTATTCTTCTCCACCCTCAACCGCAATGCCAAGGCTTATCTGCTGGCGGTGGTGGGCGCAGAATACCTGCTCAACATGCTGCCGCGCGGCACCCACGAATATGCCCGCTTCCTCAAGCCGTCCGAGCTGTCGCGCATGGCGCGCAATGCCGGGCTGGAAATCAGCAACGTCAGCGGCATGAGCTATAACCCGCTGACCCGCATCTATGCGCTGGGCGAGGACACCCAGGTCAATTACCTGATGGCCACACGCCGCGCCATGCGGTAAACGCAGCGCCTCCGCGCCAGACCCCTGCCCTGCTCCGTGCCGGCCAGGGGTTTTCTTTTTCCCGCAGCCCCCTGGCAGATAAAAAAAGGCCTTCGCCGCAGCGAAGGCCCCAATCATCCCCCGGTCCAGGACCGGTAAACAACCCGCTAGATTATGAGAAAACACACCACACCCACAGGTGCACTGCTTGCCTCAGGCAAGTTTGTATAGCCCCATTCCTCGTGTCAGCCATTTCAAACAAGCGTTTTAATCCTAAAGCCTATTCCGAATACAGACAAGGGATTTCCCTAACAAAGCCAAGAAATATCGTCAAAATGCAACAGGCTTTGCCTAAGCTCATCGCGCTGCCTGACAGCCCAATTGCCTGACAATTCCACATTCCAATTGCCGTGCAGGCCAATATATATGAAAATAATAATATTCGATAATGGAGACGCCGATGACGTTCAAGGCCAACGACTCGCTTACGGAACAGATCGCCCAATACCTTGGAAAAAAGATCATCCAGGGTGAAATGGCACCGGGCGAGCGGATACAGGAACTGCGCATTGCCGCCGAACTTGAGGTCAGCCGCGGCTCGGTACGCGAAGCCTTGCTGATTCTGCAGCGCCGTCATCTGGTGGAAATCTTTCCGCGCCGTGGTGCCGTGGTGTCCAGCATCTCCGGCCAGGATGTAGGCGATTTTTTCGAGCTGTGGTTCATGCTGCTGGACCGGGTGGTCAGCAATCTGGCCACCAGCTGGAAAAACGACGATCTGGCGCGTTTTTTCGAGCTGATGACACAGCTGGCCGAATGCCATCGCCAGGATGACATGCCCGGCTATTTTGATAACGGCGTGGAATTCCTGCGCGCGCTGTACGACTTCTCCAGCAACCGCTACATGAGCGCGGCCCTGCAAGACTTGCTGCCGCTGACCCAGCGCTGCCTCTACGCCATCCTGCGGGCCGGCAGATCGCAAATGGACCGGACCCAGGCGTTTCTGGAAGACCTGCTGAAAACCATCATTGCCCGCGACACCACCCGCCTGCGCATCATGGTGGCCGAATTTGGCCAGGACTACAGCAAACTGGCCCAGCAATCCGCCGAGACGCTCGCTGGTAGCACTTGCTGAACACTGCTCAACTTATCAATCACAAAGGCCGCTCACCGAGCGGCCTTTTGCTTGGCATGGCTACCATTCAGCCCGGCTTGCGCTGATAGTCGACAAAGGCATACTGCAGCCCCTTGTCGCTGGTGAAACTGCTACGCGCCACTTCCTGCCAATCAGCCGTGCTCACCTCCGGGAAACAGGCGTCGCCATCAAAATCGGCATCAATCTCGGTCAGCCGCAGAGCATCTGCCAATGCCATCGCCTGACGGTACAAAACGGCACCGCCAATCAGGCAGACTTCCGCCACACCATCGGCCATCGCCAGCGCCTGCTCCAGCGAATGGGCCACTTCGACGCCATCGGCCTGCCAGTCTGACTGGCGGGTAATCACGATATTGCGCCGTCCCGGCAGCGGGCGGCCAATCGAATCGTAGGTTTTGCGCCCCATCAGCACCGGCTTGCCCAAGGTCACCGCCTTGAAGTGCTTGAGGTCTTCCGGCAAATGCCAGGGCAAGGTGTTGTTGATGCCGATCACGCCATTGCGGGCCTTGGCCGCCACCAGGGTCAGGACAGGCTTGCTCATACCGCCACCGCTCCCTTGATGTGCGGATGGGGGTCGTAGCCCTCCAGCGTGAAATCATCGAAGGTGAAGGCAAACAGATCCGTCACCGCCGGGTTGATCTTCATCTGCGGCAGCGGGCGCGGTTCGCGGCTCAGCTGCAGGCGGGTCTGTTCCAGATGATTGCTGTACAGGTGGGCATCACCCAGCGTGTGCACGAAATCGCCGGGCTTGAGGCCGCACACTTGCGCCACCATCATGGTGAGCAAGGCATAGGACGCGATATTGAAGGGCACCCCCAGGAAGATGTCGGCCGAGCGCTGATACAGCTGGCAGGACAGCTTGCCATCGGCCACATAGAACTGGAACAGGCTGTGGCACGGCGGCAGCGCCATTTCATCCACCAGCGCCGGGTTCCAGGCCGACACGATCAAGCGGCGCGAATCCGGATTGCGCTTGATCATCTCCACCACATTGCTGATCTGGTCGATATGGCGGCCATCCGGTGCCGGCCAGCTACGCCACTGGTAGCCGTACACCGGGCCCAGGTCGCCGTTTTCATCGGCCCACTCATCCCAGATCGATACCCCGTTTTCCTTCAGGTAGCGGATATTGGTGTCGCCGGAGAGAAACCACAGCAGTTCGTGAATGATGGAGCGCAGATGGCACTTCTTGGTGGTGACCAGCGGAAAACCCTGCTGCAGGTCGAAACGCATCTGGTAGCCGAATACCGAGCGGGTGCCGGTGCCGGTGCGGTCGGACTTGTCATGGCCATGTTCCAGCACATGGCGCATCAGGTCGAGGTACTGTTGCATGCTGCCATCCATTCATAAGAATCGGCCGATTGTACCGCAGGCAGCCGCAAATCGTCGCATCGGCCTGTGCTGTATAAACGGCAGGGAGAATACCCATGATGCCAAATCGGACTGGCCGGCCGCCCCCGGCATACGCTACCATCCGCTTTAAAATACAACGTCAGAAAACTGGGGCTCAATGGCAGAAGATTCCGATCTCGAACGGACCGAACCCGCGTCAGCCAAACGGCTGCAAACCGCGCGGGACGACGGCAATATCCCGCGCTCGCGCGAATTGTCCACGTTCGCTATCACCATGACCGGAGTCGCACTGCTGATGACACTGGGCGGCAAGCTGGCCGGTGGCATCATGCTGATGATGAAACAGCTGCTGATTTTCGATCAGCACACGGTGCAACAGGCCGAACCGGCCATCGTCCGCTTCAAGGAAGCGCTGTTCTCCATGCTGTGGCAGCTGCTGCCCATCTTCGGCGGGCTGGCACTGGTGGCGGTGGTCACCCCCATCCTGATCGGTGGCTGGAACTTCACCCTGGCCCCGCTGGAGCCCAAGCTGACCAAGCTGAACCCGGCCAGCGGCATCAAGCGCATCCTCTCGCTCAACTCGGCCACCGAGGCCCTGAAGGCCATCCTCAAGAGCATGCTGATTGGCGGCGTGGCGGTCTGGATCATCTGGCGCGAGCGCGCCGACATCCTGGGCCTGCTGTCCATGCCGCTGGAAACCGGCATCATCAAGATGACCGACATGCTGGTCACCACCTTTTTCACGGTCACCGCCGCCATGCTGATGCTGGTGGTGATCGACGTGCCCTTCCAGCTGTGGAACTACCACAAGCAACTGCGCATGACCAAGGAAGAGATCAAGCAGGAATACAAGGAAATGGAAGGTTCGCCCGAGGTCAAGGGCCGTATCCGCCAGCTGCAACGGGAAGCAGCGCGCAAGCGCATGATGGCAGAAATCCCCAAGGCCAACGTCATCGTCACCAACCCGACCCACTATGCGGTGGCGCTGAAATACGAAGAAGGCATGCAGGCACCGCAGATTGTCGCCATGGGCACGCTGAGGCTGGCGGAAAAGATCATCGCCACCGGCAAGGAGCACAAGGTCACCGTGATGCGCTCACCCAGTTTTGCCCGGGCGCTGTATTTCCATGGCGAATTGGGCCGGGAAATCCCCGCCAGGCTGTATACTGCGGCAGCGCAGATCCTGGCTTATGTCTACCAGTTGAAAGCCTATGAATACAACGGCGGCCTGGCCCCGGTCTACCCTGACCAGCTGGATGTTCCCGCCGACCTTGACCCGGAAAGCAAACGCCAGCAAGATGCGGCCCCGAAAGCGAGACAGTAATCCCGCATGGATAATTTCCTCACCCAGCTGAAGCAGTTCAACATCACCAAGCTGGCCGGCCCCATCCTCATCATCCTCATTCTGTCGATGATGGTCTTGCCGTTGCCGCCGGTGCTGCTGGACATGTTCTTCACCTTCAATATTGCAGTGTCGGTGATTGTGCTGCTGGTGGGCATCAATGTCCGCAAGCCACTGGATTTCTCGTCCTTCCCCTCGGTATTGCTGATCACCACCTTGCTGCGGCTGTCGCTGAACGTGGCCTCCAGCCGGGTGATCCTGCTGGAAGGCCACAGCGGCCCGGATGCCGCCGGCAAGGTGATCGAATCCTTTGCCCACTTCCTGATCGGCGACAACGTTGCCATCGGTATCGTGGTGTTTATCATCATCACCATCATCAACTTCGTGGTGATCACCAAGGGTGCCGGCCGTATCGCCGAAGTATCCGCCCGCTTCACACTGGATGCCATGCCCGGCAAACAGATGGCGATTGACGCCGACCTCAACGCCGGTCTGATCGGCGAAGATGATGCCCGCAAACGCCGCGCCACCATTTCCGAAGAAGCCAACTTCTTCGGCTCGATGGATGGTGCCTCCAAATTCGTACGCGGCGATGCCATGGCCGGCATCATGATCATCGTCATCAATATCGTCGGTGGCCTGATTGTCGGTGTGATACAGCATGACCTGGATGCCGGCACCGCCGCCAAGACCTACACCCTGCTCACCATCGGTGATGGCCTGGTGGCACAGATCCCTGCGCTGATCATCTCCACCGCTGCCGGTATCGTGGTGTCGCGCGTGGGCACCGACAAGGACATGTCGGAGCAGTTCTTCGGCCAGCTGTTTGCCAAGCCGCAGGTGCTGTACATCACCGCAGCCGTCATCGGCATGATCGGCCTGATTCCCAATATGCCGCACTTTTCCTTCCTGCTGATTGCCAGCCTGCTGGCTTTCCTGGGCTGGACCATGGACAAGAAGGAACAGGCGGCTGCCGTGCAGGCCAGCAAACAGGAAGCCCTCGCAGCCACCCCGCCCGACCAGCCCATGGCCGAAGTCAGCTGGAACGATGTACAGCACGTGGACGCGCTGGGACTGGAAGTGGGCTACCGCCTGATTCCGCTGGTGGATCGCAGCCAGGATGGCGAACTGCTGCGCCGCATTCGCGGCATCCGCAAAAAGATTGCTCAGGAACTGGGCTTTCTGGTCCCTGCCGTACACATCCGCGACAATCTGGAAATCAAACCCAATGCCTACCGCATTCTGCTCAAGGGCGTGGAAATCGGTCAGGGCGAGGCTTATATCGGACAATATCTCGCCATCAACCCTGGCCGGGTGAATGGCAATATGCCCGGCACCCCCACCACCGATCCGGCCTTCGGCCTGCCGGCGGTGTGGATAGACGCCAGCAAGCGCGAAGAGGCCCAGCAGATGGGCTATACCGTGGTCGATTCCAGCACCGTGGTGGCCACCCATATTTCCAATCTGCTGCAAACCCACGCGGCAGAACTGCTGGGCCGCGAAGAAGTTCAGGCGCTGATCGACCATCAGGCCAAGGAATCGCCCAAGCTGGTGGAAGACCTGGTGCCCAAGATTGTCCCCATCGGCATCTTGCAAAAGGTATTGCAACAGCTGCTGACCGATGGCATCCATATCCGCGACTTCCGCACCATTCTGGAAACGCTGGCCGACCACATCGGCACCACCCAGGACGTGGACGACCTCACCTCCTCGGTACGGACGGCACTGGCACGGGTCATCGTGCAGCAGCTGTTCCCCGGCGAAACCGAACTGCCGCTGATGACGCTGGATCCGGCACTGGAAAACGTGCTGTCCCAGGCCGTCAACTCCAAGACCGGCGGCGGGCTGGAACCCGGTCTGGCGGAAAACCTGCTGTCCAGCGCTGCACAACAGGCCGAACAAGTGGAGATTCAAGGTTACAATCCGGTATTGCTGACGCCACCGGGCTTGCGGCCGCTACTGGCACGATTCTTGAGAAGGGCTCTCCCACAACTGCGTGTGATCTCGCATAATGAAGTACCTGACAATAAATCCATTCGTATAATTGCGGTAATCGGGGGAAGCAAGGGCTGATAAACAATGGTGGTAAAAAAATTCTTCGGAAAAACCACACGTGATGCACTCAGACAGGTCCGCGAGGAACTGGGTGCCGACGCCCTCATCTTGTCCAATCGCCCGACAATGGGAGGCGGCGTAGAGATCATGGCCGTGGCGGATGCGGATGTCGCCAACCTGGCCACCAATCTCTCCACGCCGGGCAGCAAGCACCCGGCCCGTAACGCGCCGGCAGTCAGCCGTCCGGTACCACCGGCCCCGGTCGCCCCCAGCGCCGCCACCAACCGCGCCATTGCCCGCACCTATGCCATGCCGGTGGAACCGCTGGAAAGCCCGGCACCACCGCGCATCGACAGCCCGGCCCCGCGCCCGCAGCAGCGCATCGAACCGTCACTGGCCGAAACGCCCGCCGTCAATTTCAACGTCAGCCCGCAAACTCCCCCCCCGGCACGGCCGGCGCCGGCCAGCATGGTGCCGGAATCGCTGGTGAAGATGCAGACGGTGGCGGCCGGCCCGGCAGCCAACGGCAACACAGCGCGACCGGCCAAAGCCGCGGCGGAGGATGAAGAGCCGGAGGTGATGGCGCAGGAACTCAAGCAGATCGGCGATGAGATCAAGCTGCTGCGCAGCCTGCTGCAAAGCCAGCTGGCCAGCTTTGCCTGGTCGGACATGGAGGGCAAGACCCCCAATCGCATCGAGCTGTTCAAGCATCTGCTGGGCATGGGTTTTTCAGCCAACCTGATCCGCCAGCTGATCGAAAAGATGCCGGCCCAGTACGAGGGCGACATTGCCATCAAATGGGCACGTTCGGCGCTGATGCACAACCTCAAGTGCGCCGACGCCAACCACGACATCATGGACAAGGGTGGCGTGTATGCACTGGTTGGCCCCACCGGGGTGGGCAAGACCACCACCGTGGCCAAGCTGGCCGCCCATGCCACCATGCGCTTCGGCGCCCAGCATGTGGCGCTGATCACCACCGACAGCTACCGGATTGGCGCACAGGACCAACTGCGCATTTACGGCAAGATTCTGGGCATACCGGTGTTTTCCATCCAGAACGAAGGCGATCTGCAACTGACGCTGGCTGATCTGTCCAACCGCCATCTGGTATTCATCGACACCGTCGGCATGAGCCAGCGCGACGCCCGCGTCACCGGCCAGATCGAAATGTTCCGCGGTGCAGGCCGGCAGGTGGAACGCCTGCTGTTGCTGGCAGCCAATGCCGATGGCCACACGCTGGAAGACGTGGTGCGCCACTACCGCGGCAATGGCCTGGCCGGCTGCATCCTGTCCAAGATCGACGAAGCAGTCAGCATGGGCCCCAGCATGGATGTCATCATCCGCAACCGGCTCAAGCTGTTTTACATCACCAACGGCCAGCGTGTGCCGGAAGACCTGCACTCGGCCAACGCCGCCTTTCTGGTCGACCGCGCCCTGCGCGCGCCGCAACCGGGCTCTCCCTTCAGCCTGCAAGGTGATGAACTGACCATCATGAACTCCGCGCAGGCCAGCTGGTTATGAACAGCCATCTGCAAGACCAGGCCGCCAGCCTGCGCCGTCTTACCGCCCAGGCCAGCCGTGCGCCCAGCTTTGCCTTCATCGGCTCGGACAAGGCCGGGGCCAGCACGCTGGTCACCGAGCTGTCGCTGGGCCTGGCCTATGCCGGCCACCGGCCACTGGTCGTCGACTGCAGCCTGGGACAGGTGCAGGCACGCCGGCTCGGCACGCCCACCACCGCCACCCTGGAAAGCCAGATGGTCAGCGTGGGCGGGCTGGATGAAATGATGACCACCTCGCGTCAGGGCATCCAGCTGATCAACCTGTATGCCCGGCCGGAAGAGCGCGCCTTGTTCTCGGCCCAGCTATGGTTGCGGCTGGGTAGCGAATTCGCCGCACTCGAGCGCGACAGCACGGTATTGATGATCGATGTCCCCGCCACCGCCACCGACCCGGTTCCCGCCAGTGTGGCGGACAACCTGATCCTGGTGCTCAGCCCGGCCGCCGATTCGATGACCAGCGCCTACGCCAACATCAAGCGCCTGTCCGCCGGTTTTGGCCGCCAACGCTTCAATGTGCTGATCAACCGGGCCCGTCATCTGGAAGAAGCACGCGATCTGTTCAACAGGCTGGCTGCCGTGACCAGCGAGTTCCTCAGCGTCTCGCTGCGCTGGGTCGGCTTTGTCCCGGCCGACAATGCCGTACGCCGCAGCCAGGCCCTGCGCCGCCCGCTGATGGAAGCCTTCCCCGACAGCGAAGCCGCCACCGCCTTTTCCCAGCTGGCCGCCGTGCTGCCGCAATGGGACAGCCCGGAAACCGAACGCCACGACACCGGCTTCATGGACATGCTGATAGCCACCTCGCGCGACTGGGCCGAGGCCGATGGAGCAAAACGACGATGACACTGCCGTCCCTACGCCGCAAAGGCTATGCGGGTGCGGTCACCGCCCCGGAAATCGATGTACAGAACCACCTGCCGCTGGTGAAAAAGCTCGCCGGCATGCTGATGGCCCGCCTGCCCGCTTCGGTGGAGATGGATGATCTGGTCCAGGTCGGCATCATTGGCCTGATTGATGCCGCACGGCAGTTCGATCCGTTGCAAGGCGTGCAGTTTGAAACCTTTGCCAGCCAGCGCATCCGTGGCGCCATGCTGGACGAGCTGCGTCGCGAGGACTGGCTGCCGCGCCAGGCAAGGCGTCAGGCACGGCAGATCGAAGACAACATCAACAAGCTGGAACAAAAACTGGGCCGCGCGCCGCTGGAGTCGGAAATTGCCGCGGCACTGGGCGTGGAGCTGGACGACTACCAAAGCATGCTGGGCGATTGCAAAGGGCTGAGCCTGGTGCACTTTGAAGATTTTTCCGATGGCGAAGGCGAAAGCCTGAATGACGCCATCGCCAATATCGAAGACAGCAACGCCCCCAACCCGCTGCAGGTGTTGGCCGACGGCGACTTCCGCCAGGCACTGGTCGACGCCATCAAGACCCTGCCCGAGCGCGACCAGCTGGTCATGGCCCTGTACTACGAGCAGGAACTGAACCTGAAAGAAATCGGCGCGGTACTGGAAGTATCGGAATCCCGCGTCTGTCAGCTGCATACCCAGGCTATCGCCCGTATTCGGGCCAAAATGAAGGAATGGATCTAGCGCGTGTTGACGGTCTGGCACACTGCAGCCCGGCCATCCGGTCGCAATACACCGGAAACCGCGGGTGAAACCATCCGCTTGCTCAGATAAAGATAACGGAATTCCGCGTGGACAAGATCAGCATCATCGCCATCGTCATGGGCCTGACGGCCATCATCGCAGGTCAGGCCATCGAAGGGGGCAATATTGGCTCCCTGCTGCAACTGACCGCCTTCATGATCGTGATTGGCGGCACCATGAGTGCCGTCATGCTGCAAAGCACCCCCAAGCAGTTTGTTGCCGGCATGCGCATGATCAAGTGGATTTTCCAGCCGCCGCCGCAGGACCACGAAAAACTGATCCGCGAAGTGGTGAACTGGAGCCAGAGCGCACGCCGCGGCGGCCTGTTGTCACTGGAAGGCTATGTCGGTCAGCAGAAAGACGCGTTTACCCGTAAAGCCCTGCAAATGGTGGTGGATGGCGCCGAACCCGAGGTGCTGCGCGGGGTGATGGAAGTGGAAATCGGCATGTTCGAACATGCGCGCAAGCAGGCGGCGCGGGTGTGGGAATCGGCCGGCGGCTATGCCCCCACCATGGGGATTCTCGGCGCGGTGCTGGGGCTGATCCACGTCATGGAAAACCTGTCTGACCCGTCCAAGCTGGGTGCCGGCATCGCCGTGGCCTTTGTCGCCACCGTGTATGGCGTCGGCTCCGCCAACCTGTTTTTCCTGCCGGTGGCCAACAAGCTCAAGCATCTGGTGGCCGCCGAGATCGCGCTGAAGGAAATGGTGGTGGAAGGACTGGTGGCCATCGCCAATGGTGAAAATCCACGCATCATCGAAAGCCGCTTGCGCAGCTTCCAGGCCATGCACGAATAAGCGCTAGCCCAGCAACCTGAGACTGCTGCCCTCTGCCGGCTTTTTCAGATAGGCATCCAGCAATTTGTAGGTATCGATGTCAAAGCTCGGCGTCCCGGCCAGCGCTTGTTCGCCGGCGGCACGCGAACCCAGATAGCACCAGCGGTCGAAAACATGTTCCACCGCCACGCCGGTGACTTCGTCGGTTTCCACCACCGCCACCGGCGACGGAAACGGCCAGGGCTTGACCTTGATGCGCGCCAGCGCCTGCATCAAGCGCATATTGTGCTGTGGCGCCGCTTCCTTGCCGATGCAGGCACCGCGGCAACGCCCGCTGCCGATGCCGGCGCAGCCCGCGCCCTTACGGCTGGTCAGCGCCTCCACTCCCAGTACCGACTGACACAAGCCATTGCCATTGGCGATTTCGGCCAATACCTTGCGCGCCTCTTTCGGGCTGCGAAACAGCCCATACAAATCAGCAGTACGGCTGAAATCCAGCTGGTCGGCATAGACAATGGCCGGCCGCATGAACTCGCCCTGGCCATGATCCAGCTGAATCGAGCACAAATCGTTGGCCAGCCGGCTGCGGTGATTGTAAAACGGCTGCAACTCGCGCAGCAGGCGCTGCTCCAGCAGATGTGCCCCCAGCTCGCCCACGGTTTCCTGGCACTCGATACGACGGATAGGCCGCTGTATCGACGGCTCCTTGCCGTATTTGCCATCCTGCGCCAGCTGCGACACCACCTTGCCGCGCACATTGCTGGCCCGCCCCACATACAGCGCAGCGTCCTGTTCGCCCCAGATGGTATAGACGCCGGGCAGATCAGGCAGCTCATCCACCAGCGCCGCATCCACCCCGGGCGGCAGCTCCGGCTGTGCCAGCACCTGCCGGATGGCCTCTTGCACCACCTCCTCGCCCAGCTCGGCCACGGCCGCCTGCAAGAACAGCAACAGCGCCTCGGCATCGGCCATGGCGCGGTGCCGCTCAGGCAATTGCAAGCCATGGCGCTGGATGATGCTGTCCAGATTGTGTTTGAAATGCTGCGGATACAAGCGGCGCGACAGCTTGACCGTGCACAGCGTGGCGCTTTGCAAGCGCAGCCCGACGCGACGGAATTCATTGCGCAAAAAGCCATAATCAAAACGGACGTTATGCGCCAGCAGCAAACGCCCTTGCAGCATGGGCAGCAGCGCAGCCGCGATGTCGGCAAAGGATGGCTGCGCCTGCACCATTTCGTTGCTGATGCCGGTCATGTTTTCGATGAAGGGCGGGATGGGCTGCAAGGGATTGACCAGTGTCTGATAGCGCCGCAGCTGATCGCCATCCAGCATGATCATGCCGATTTCAGTAATGCGGTCGCGGCCGATATGGCCGCCGGTGGTTTCCAGGTCGACAATGGCCCAGGGGATATCAAACAGCATGCAGTCTCGTCGGGCAAAATAATGAGCCGGCACAACCGGCAGGGGATGGATCAGGCAACAAGACTGATCCGCCACGCCATCTTACACGGCCTGCCGCTATTTGCCGAACCGGCTGGCCCGGGTGTGCTGCGACCGGCGCAACAGGCTGGCCCGGCGTTTCGACAGGAAAAGCAAAAAAATATCTGTCGCAGTGTTGACACAAAAAAAGTGAATCTGTATAGTTCGCTCTCTCGAAAGACACAACGTCTTACGAGACAGTGCACCCGTAGCTCAGTTGGATAGAGTATTTGGCTACGAACCAAAGGGTCGGGCGTTCGAATCGCTCCGGGTGCACCACTACAGCGTCCCTATAGTTTAGCGGTTAGAACACCGCCCTTTCACGGCGGTAGCCGGGGTTCGATTCCCCGTGGGGACGCCACTTTGCACCCGTAGCTCAGTTGGATAGAGTATTTGGCTACGAACCAAAGGGTCGGGCGTTCGAATCGCTCCGGGTGCACCAAAGTCCCTATAGTTTAGCGGTTAGAACACCGCCCTTTCACGGCGGTAGCCGGGGTTCGATTCCCCGTGGGGACGCCAGGATTCAGGATCAAGCCCAGTCGCAAGACTGGGCTTTTTCATTTGCGTTGTCATCAGCACGCCCCCTCCCCGCTCTGACGGCCAGACAAGAAAAATGCCACCCGCAGATGGCATGTTGTCCCAGGCACTGCCGCCCCCCCTTTACAGGCGATAGCTGGTGGCCGTCATTACCTTGGCAGTCAGTTTCATCAAGCCCTTCACCGGGGCAGGCAAACGTGCAGCACCATATTCGTGCGCCATGTCGGCATGACGCAGTTCGTCATCGCGCATCTGCGCCACAATGGCACGGCTTTTGGCATCAGCTTCAGGCAGCGCCGTCAGGTGGCTGTCCAGGTGTGCGCCAACCTGATGCTCGGTCTCCTCCAGAAAACCCAGATTCCATTTGTCGCCCAGCAGGCCGGCCGTGACACCGATGGCCAGCGAACCGGTATACCACAAGGGCCCCAGCAGGCTGGGCTGACCACCCAGTTCGCGAATGCGCTGTTCCGTCCAGGCCAGATGTTCCACTTCTTCAAAAGCCGCATGCTGCAATGCCTCACGCGCGGCCGGATTACGCGCAGTCAGCGCCTGGCCCTGATACAGCGCCTGGGCGCAGACCTCGCCACAGTGATTCACCCGCATCAGGCCCATGGCATGGCGCTTTTCCGCCGTGCTGAGTTCTGGCTCTTCCAGCCCGGCATCCGGCCGGGGACGCTGGCTTTGCGCCGGCGCAAACAGGGTGCGCAGACCCTTGTCAAATTCGGTAATCAGCGTGTCAAACATAGTGTTCCCGACTGGTGCACAAATCCGTCAAAGATTATACCCGTGCACCGCACAACACGGCAGCTGCTGATATAATCCTGCAAGAATTTCCATGTAAACAACCACCATTAACAAAGGATTCTGCCTGATGAACCTGGAACTCATCGGCCCGGGCAAAGACATGCCGGGCGACTTCAACGTCGTGATCGAAATCTCCGCCAACGCTGCGCCGATCAAATACGAATTCGACAAAGAGTGGAATACCCTGGTGGTTGACCGTTTCATGGGCACCTCCATGATGTACCCGGCCAACTACGGCTTCGTGCCGCAAACCCTGGCTGGTGATGGCGACCCGGTCGACGTGCTGGTGGTCACCCCCTTCCCGCTGCCGCCGGGCGTGGTGATCCGCTGTCGTGCCCTGGGCCTGATCAAGATGGAAGACGACGGTGGCATCGATGCCAAGCTGGTAGCCGTGCCGGTGGAAAAACTGTGCCCGATGTACAAGTCCATCCAGAAGCTGGAAGACCTGCCGGAACTGCTGCGCGCGCAGATGGTGCACTTCTTCGAGCACTACAAGGACCTGGAAAAGGGCAAGTGGGTCAAGATCCACGGCTGGGGCACCCTGGAAGATGCCAAGACCGAACTGGTGGAAGGCATTGAACGCTTCGCCAAGTAATGACATCGCACAGCCTGCCGTGCAGGCTTGCGTCCGTTACGGACAAAAAAACGCCAGTGCATGCACTGGCGTTTTTATTTGGCTGACCGCATCAGTGATTACGGTAGTCGGCCCGATTGGCGGCAATGCTCTTGCCGGCATGATCATCAGCGGCCTTGCGTTGCGCATCACTCTGACTGAACTGCTGTTCGTACTTTTGCACGACCTCCTTGTCCGGACGGCTGCGGACATCGCTATCGGCCATGGCAACAGCCACCAGCGCATTGGAAACCACAACAGCCAGCATCAATTTCTTCAACATGATTCACTCCATTCGGTTAGCAGGATGCAAGCGGCGTGCTACAGACCAGCAATATGCTTCAATTATTTTGATGACATCATCGGCCAGGTCTGTACAATTAAAACTTCAAAACCGCGTTATTGCTTGCATCGGGTTGGTGAAACAGATATTAAACGCGAGTCATTCCTGTTGATAGCGAAATGATCTGAACATTTCATTCAAAATAATCGAACATGAAAATCTCTCTGGATGCCCTGCTGGTGCTGGATGCCATCGATCGCAATGGCAGCTTTGCCGCTGCTGCCGACGAATTGCACCGGGTCACTTCCGCCGTCAGCTACGTGATCCAGAAGCTGGAGCAAGACCTGGACGTCCAGCTATTCGACCGCAGCGGGCACCGCGCCCGCCTGACTGCCGCCGGACAAATCCTGCTGCGCGATGGCCGCAATCTGCTGGATGCCGCTCGCACGGTGGAACACCGGCTGTTGCAGCAGGCCGCCGGCTGGGAAAGCGAGCTGGTCATCACCATCGGCGACCTCATCCCCTTCGAGCAGCTCATTCCGCTGATCGCCCGCTTCGACCAGCTGAACAGCGGCACGCAATTGCGCTTTACCCGCGAGGTTTTCGGCGGCATCTGGGATGCACTGTATGATGCGCGTGCCGATCTGGTACTGGGCGCACCCGGCCACCCGCCGGCAGGGGACTACTTCTACCGGGAAATCGGCACTATCGATTTTGTTTTTCTGGTCAGCCCGCAGCATGCGCTGGCCAGCGCAGCCGAGCCGCTGTCCGCCCACACCTTGCGCCAGCACCGGATTATTTCGCTGGGCGACACTTCGCGCCGCCTGCCGACACGTACCGCAGGCATACTCAACGGGCAGGATGTGCTGACCGTGCATACACTGGATGCAAAGCTCGCACTGATGACAGCAGGGCTGGGCATAGGCTACCTGCCGCGCATGCTCGCCACGCCCTATCTGCAAAACGGCCAACTTGTGGAAAAATCACTCAAGGAAAAGCGCGGTTGCACCAAGATGTTTTACGCATGGAAAGAAGAGTCTCCCGGCAAGGCATTGGCCTGGTTCATTGACAACCTGGCACTGGCCATCCAGCAACAGCAACTGATCATATAAGGCCAAGCGATGTTTCAGCCTCAGGGCAGCGCTCCTCACCTGCACTGGCTTAGCCAGCGCCTGCAAGCACGCAGCCTGCTGCGCGCCGCTGGCGCACGGCCGGCATGGCTGCCAGGCGACTGGCAAGGCTTTGCTGGGGAGAGCTGCTGGCTGGACCTGGCGGCAGATGACAGCCACCACCTGCTGCAACGCGCCGGGCATTGCCAACAGCACGGGATTGCCTTGCTGGAAGTGTGTGGCCAATGGCTGCCACAAGGAGAGCAGTTCGGTTTCATGCTGCTATGCGGCGGCGAATTGACAGCCACCAGCGAAGCCCGCAGCTGGCTGGATTGCGCCACCCCCCTGGCAGGAGGCTGGCTGCATTGCGGGCCGCCGGGCAGCGCCCGCTATACCCTGCATGTCATCAATGCCATGCGCCATGCCTGGCAACTGGCCCTGCAACAGCTGCCGGCCAATGGCCAACCCTGCAGCATCAACTGGGAAGCGCTCATGCAGCAGCAGAGTGAACTGGCCGACAAGCTGTATTTGCTCTCCGCCGGCTATCTGCAACGCCAGGGGATAGACGCGGCGGCCTGCAGTGCCAGCGAGGCGAGGCACAACTTCGCCCTGCCCGTTGCAGCGCAAAGCCACTTTGCCGCCAATCTGGCCATCCTCATTGTGCTGGCCATGCAACAGCGCGACACCCTGCACAGCATGTTGCAGCAGGTGTTTGCCACGCTGCAGCAGCCTTAAGCAGCCTCAAGTAATATGACAGGCAATAAAAAACCCGCCGAGTGGCGGGTTTTCTGTATCACTGCAACAAATCAGGCAGTCGCAGCAGGCGTAGCCGGCTTTTTGCGGCTTACCGCAGCAGCGGTGGCCTTGGCCTGGGTGCTGGCAGCTTCTACGCTGGCTTCAGCAATTTCGGCGCTGACTTTTTTGGCGGTCTTGGACACGCTTTCGAAAGCAGCGTTGGAGCTGTTAACGAAGGTTTTCAGTGCGGAAACGGCAACATCGGAACCAGCCGGCGCGTTCTTGGACAGACGGTCCAGATTGCTCAGCAGCAGCTTGTTCTGTTCAGCCAGTTGTTCTTCCACGAAGGAGCTCAGTTCGCCCTGGGTGGTCACGGCCACATCGTAAACTTCGCGGGCCACGCTGAAAGCCTGGTCCAGGCTGGGCTGTGCCAGGCTGGTTTGCAGCTCGGCAAAGGCTTTCGGATCCTTCACTTCGGTCAGGGCCTTGAAGTGCTTGGCATTGTTGTCCAGCAGCTTGCGGGTCAGTTCCAGCTGCAGGTTGGCAAAGCGCTCGGCGCCAGCCAGGACGATGGAGGACAGGCGAACGGCTTTGTCGAACTGCGCCTGGCCGAGAGCAGAAAATTCTTGGGTGTTGGTAAACATGGCTACTCCTGGAAATGTCGAAATACAACTCAGCTTTAACAGTCACAACAACCGTTTCGCCGCCAATGCTGCACAGCAGCAAATGTAATTTAACCAAATGGTCGGTACAGGTCAAGAAAATGTTGCACCGCACAATTTCGTAAACAGCTATTTTGTATGTGTTTTTACAACACCAACATTCCAAATGGATGACAGTATCGCGACAATTCCAGCCCATGCGCGGCTGGCTGATTTTTTTGCAACGCAATATGCACAGAAAACCAGGGCCAGCGATTAGTTCACCGGCATTGAAAGGGGGACGGCAAGCCAGTACACTCGCTCCATAGAAGAAATCTATTTATATAAAGCCTACCCATGAGCTCTGCGGTCACCGCCTTTGACATCAAATCTGCCAGCCTGGATCTGCTGGCCCTGATTCTCCGCACGGACAATCCGGAAGAACTGACCACTGCGCTGGAGGCCCGTTTCGGCCCGGCCGGTGATGCCCCGGCCGAAGCCTTCCTGCTGGATGTGGAAGCCCTGGCAGCCGCAGCCGACGCCGATTACGGCCGCCTGCTGCCCATGCTCAGCCGCCATGGTATCCGCGCCGTGGCCCTGCGCCACCCGGACAGCAGCATGGCCGAGGTGGCCAGCCGCTATGGCCTGGCCTATGTACGCAGCAGCACCCCGCCGCGCCAGAACCTGAGCGAGGCCGTGAGCAAGCCGGTGGAAGTGGCCCCCGCTCCTGCACCGGTGGCCGCCATGATCATCGACCGTCCGGTGCGCGCCGGACAGCAGATTTACGCCCGCGGCGGCGACCTGATCGTGCTGGCCATGGTCAGTGCCGGTGCCGAGGTGATAGCCGACGGCAACATCCATATTTATGCCCCGCTGCGTGGCCGCGCTCTGGCTGGTGCACGCGGCAACACCGCGGCGCGCATTTTCGTGCGCAGCATGGAGGCCGAACTGGTCTCCATTGCCGGGGTCTATCGCACTATCGAACAGGCCCTGCCCGAAAGCATCAAGGGCAAGCCTACCCAGATCTATCTTGAAAACGAGCGCCTGGTCATGACCGCGCTTGGCGAATAATTCAATTATCCAAAGGGATTTACCGTGGCAAAAATCATCGTCGTGACTTCCGGCAAAGGTGGTGTCGGCAAAACCACCACCAGTGCCAGCTTTGCATCCGGCCTGGCCCTGCGTGGACACAAGACTGTGGTCATCGACTTTGACGTCGGCCTGCGCAACCTGGACCTGATCATGGGTTGCGAGCGCCGTGTCGTGTACGACCTGATCAATGTGGTGAACGGCGAGGCATCGCTGAACCAGGCGCTGATCAAGGACAAGAATTGCGACAACCTGTACATCATTCCGGCCTCGCAAACCCGCGACAAGGATGCCCTGTCGCAAGAGGGCGTGGAGAAGGTGCTGAAGGAGCTGGCCGACAGCGGCTTCGAATTCATCGTCTGCGACTCGCCGGCCGGTATCGAAAAGGGTGCCCTGCTGGCGCTGTACTTTGCCGATGAAGCGCTGATCGTCACCAACCCGGAAGTGTCTTCGGTGCGCGACTCCGACCGCATCCTGGGCATTCTGGCCTCCAAATCGCGCCGTGCCGAACTGGGAGGCGACCCGGTCAAGGAACACCTGCTGATTACCCGCTACTCGCCGGCCCGTGTCGACAAGGGCGAGATGCTGTCGGTGGACGACGTCAAGGAAATCCTGCGCGTGCCGCTGATCGGCGTGATTCCGGAATCGCAGACCGTATTGCAAGCCTCCAACTCTGGCACCCCGGCCATCCACCTCAAGGGCAGCGATGTCGCCGAGGCCTATTCCGACGTGATTTCACGTTTCCTGGGCGAAGATCGCCCCATGCGCTTCCTGGACGCGCCCAAGGTGGGCCTGCTCAAGCGCCTGTTCGGAGGTTAAACCATGTCCCTAATCGACATCCTGTTCGGCAAGCGCCAGAAGACCGCCGCCATTGCCAGAGAACGTCTGCAGATCATCCTGGCGCACGAGCGCAATGGTCGCAGCGCCCCTGACTACCTGCCCGCCCTGCAACGCGAACTGATGGAGGTGATCTCCAAATACGTGGCGGTCAATCTGGATGACATCAAGGTGCAGGTAGAACGCCAGGATGACTTTGAGGTGCTGGAGGTCAATATCGTCCTGCCGGAGCATCAGCGCTAAACCATGACGCTGACCGAACTCCGCTACATCGTGGCAGTGGCGCGCGAGCGCCACTTTGGCCGCGCCGCACAAAGCTGCTTTGTCAGCCAGCCCACCCTGTCCATCGCCATCAAGAAGCTGGAAGACGAACTGGGCATCACCCTGTTCGAACGCGGTGGCCAGGAAGTGGCGGTGACGGAAATTGGCGAACGCATCATCGAGCAGTCGCAGCGCGTGCTGGAAGAAGCCGAAACCGTGAAACGGCTGGCTGGCGAACACCAGAACGAGCTGGTCGGCCCGCTCAAGCTGGGGGTGATCTTCACCATCAGCCCCTATCTGCTGCCCAAGCTGATCCCGGCCCTGCGCATTCTGGCACCGGACATGCCGCTGATTCTGGAAGAGAACTACACCGCACGCCTGGCGGAAATGCTCAAGCGTGGCGAAGTGGATGCCATCATCGTGGCCGATCCTTTCGAGGAAGCCGGCACCATGACCTGGCCGCTCTATGACGAATCCTTCGTGGTCGCCACACCCAAGGGGCATCCATGGGAAAAGCTGGCCTGCATCGAGCCCAGCCAGCTGACCGACGAAAGCGTGCTGCTGCTGAACCAGGGCAACTGCTTCCGCGACCAGGTGTTGCAAGCCTGCAGCGAACTGGCCAGCAAACAGAATCACCAGTCTGGTCTGGCCACCACCTTGCAGGGCAGCTCGCTCAACACCATTCGCCACATGGTGGCCAGCGGCATGGGTGTGACCGTGATGCCGTCCACCTCCATCGGCCCTGGCGATGACAGCCTGTTGTCCATCCTGCCCTTCCGTGAGCCGGCACCGCAACGGCGGGTTCTGCTGGTCACCCGCAAGCAGTTTTTCCGCAAGAAGGCGGTGGAAACCCTGCAGCAGGCGGTGTTCCGCTCTGGCTTGGCCGGTGTGGACATGCTGGAAAACGAGAGTCCGCTCGGCAGTTGATCCGGACTCTGCAGATAAAAAAAGCCGCTCCTGAGAGCGGCTTTTTTATTGAGTCAAGACTCAACGGTGGGCTGCACGCACCAACTCCGCCAGTCGGGCAATGCCTTCCTCGATACGGTCAACCGCCGCATGGCTGAAGTTGAGGCGCAAATGGCCAATGCCATCTTGCGGATTCGGGTAGAACGGTTCACCCGGCATGAAGGCGACATTGCACTCGGCCAGCGCGGTCTTGAGCAGTTCACGCGTGTCCTGCGGCTGCTTCAGGGTCAGCCAGAAGAACAAGCCACCCTTGGGAACCTGCCAGTCGGCCAGATCGGCAAAATGCTTTTCTAGCGCAGCCTGCATGGCATCACGGCCCACGCGGTAGGTATCGCGCAGCGATTGCAGATGGGCCGGAAACGCCGGATCGGCCAACTGCTGGGCAATAAACCACTGTCCCGGACGGTTGCTGTGCAGATCAGTAGACTGCTTCAGCTTGACCAGATGCGGATACAGCTCGGGCGAGGCGATCAGATAGCCGATGCGCAAGCCCGGTGCCAGCGTCTTGGAGAAGGAGCCGGCATAAATCCACGGCGTATTCTTCAGGTGACTCACCAGCGGCGCCGGTGCTTCGCCATCGTAAGACAGGGCGCGGTATGGATCGTCTTCATACACTGGCAAGCCGTGGGCGTCGATCACCTCGGCCAGCGCACGGCGGTTTTCCTCGCTGTAACAGGCGCCGGACGGGTTCTGGAAGCTGGGAATCAGGTAGGTCAGCCGCGGCTTTGCCGTGCGCAGGGCCTGCTCGAGCTTGGCCGGCGGCAGTTGGCCATTCTCCTGGGCAACTGCAGTAATGGCCGCACCAAACAGCTTGAAGGACTGCAAGGCTGCCAGATAAGTGGGGCCTTCGGTCAGCACCGGTGTGCCCGGATCGATGAACAGCTTGGACGCCAGGTCGATGGCCTGTTGCGAGCCGGACAACACCAGCACTTGCTCGGCGCTGCACTGCAGCCCCAGCGCTCTGGCCTGGGCCGCGATCAGTTCGCGCAGCTGCGGCTCACCCTCGGTCGTGCCGTATTGCGCCAGATCAGGCGGCAGGCCGCTGAAGTCCAGCTGCGGCAGACAGCTGGCTGCCGGCAGACCACCGGCAAAGGAAATGACTTCCGGGCGCTGGGCGGCGGCAAGGATTTCGCGGATCAGCGAACCCATCAGTCGTTCGATACGTTCTGAAAACATGGTAATCTCCATGACTGTCGCAGCGGCATGTCCGCCATATTGCCGTGGCCGAGGGTGGTAAGCCTACGGAAGCCCAGCTCCTGCAGCAGTAAGGGTGATTTCTTCTGCTACCGCTTTATGGTCTGCCACTGCGCCAATCCATCAAACAATAAACGTCAATTTTTTTGACCTAATTTACCCCTGACAGGGGATGTCGTCAACATGCCTGACAGCGATAACGCGATTGATTTGCGCGCAGCCATGGAAGTGTTCTTCCATGCCTACAAAGCCTTTACCGCCAAGCCGGATGAAATCCTGGCCCGGCGTGGCCTGGCCCGGGTGCATCACCGCATACTGTTTTTTGTGGCGCGCTACCCCGGCCTGTCGGTGAAGGACCTGCTGGGCGCGCTGGACGTGACCAAGCAGGCCATCAACATGCCGCTGCGCCAACTGGTGGAGATGGGACTGATCGCCAGCGTGGCGGCCAGCCACGACAAGCGGGTAAAGCAGCTGACGCTGACCGGCGAAGGCCGCAAGCTGGAAGAGGCCCTGCACAAGGAGCAGGCACGCTTGCTCAGCCAGGCCTTCAACCGCATCGGTGATACCGCCACCCGCGACTGGATGGCGGTCAATGCGCAATTGGCCGGGCGTGCCGAAGCCGAGGACGCCAAGCACTGAGCCGGCTCCCTGCCTGCCGCATGTAAAAAAGCCCGCGTCATGTAACACGGGCTTTTGTTTGGGCTGGGTAGTCCGGCTCAGCTGATTTTCTGGTAGCGCACTTCGAGGATTTCGATGTCCTCGTCGCCGTCCGGGCCACGAAACACCACGCTGTCGCCCTCGCGCGCCTTGAGCAGGGTGCGGGCAATCGGCGAAATCCAGCTGATATGACCGCGCGGCAGGTCGATCTCGTCCACGCCGACAATGCTCAGCAACTGCTCGCTGCCATCGCCCCGTTCGATCAGCACGGTGGCCGAGAAAAAGACCTGGTCGGTGGCTTCACGGGCTTCGGGATCGACCACTTCGGCCAGCTCCAGCCGCTTGGTCAGAAAGCGGATGCGGCGGTCGATTTCACGCAGCCGCCGCTTGCCGTACAGATAGTCGCCGTTTTCCGAGCGGTCGCCATTGCTGGCCGCCCAGTTGACCACCTGCACCACTTCCGGCCTTTCCTTGTTGACCAGCTGGTACAGCTCATCCTTCAGCCGCCGCCAGCCACCGGGGGTGATGTAGTTCTTGCTGGAGGCCGGCAGCCGCTGCTCGACTGGCAGATCGTCTTCGGCCTCGTCATTCTCTTTGGTAAATGCCTTGCTCATGCCTGCTTCCCTGCCTTGCGCTGCAATCCGCCACCTTACGTCGATAACGATGGTCGCGGCAAGTTGTCACTCCTCCACCGGCCACAGCCATTCCCGGCAATACACCAGCAGATTCTTCGGCCGCAGCTTCACCTGCTGCAGTTGCGCGTAGTCCAGCCACCGCAGATGGTATTGATTGTCCGGCGTCATGCGCGCCAGCTCCGGCCCGCCCAGCCGCAGGGTGCCGCGAAACTTGCTGGCCAGAAACACATGCTCGATGCGCCCCTTGTGTTCCAGCGTGCACAGCTGCTCGGCCAGCCAGATGCTCAGGCCGGTTTCTTCGCGGGTTTCGCGCACACAGGCCATGGCCGGGGTTTCACCTGCCTTGATGGTGCCACCGGGCAATACGAAGTATTCCTTGCCGTTCTTGATCCGCTGCATCATCAGCAGACGGCCATCCTGAATGATGACCACCGAGGCACGCGGGCCGCGCCGCAAACCCAGCAGGCCGCTGCCACCCGCGGCGGCGGCCGGCGGCACGGTCACATCCTGCGAGCCTGTCGAAAGCAAAACGGGCGACCGCCAGCCGGTCACCCATTTGCAGCAGCGCGCAGCCAGTGCCGTCAGCAACGGCCAGCTGCCACGGCTCACTCTGCCTTGCTTCCGCGGGTTTTCTTGCGGCCGGTCATGGTCAGGTCGGACCACTTCATCACCGCCGCCACTTCCGCTTCGTTCAGTTCGTAGAACTGGCCACGTTTCAAACGCGGCGGCAGGCCGAGGTTGCCGAAGCGCACGCGGATCAGCCGGCTGACCGTGAGGCCGAAGTGTTCGAACATGCGCCGCACTTCGCGGTTACGGCCTTCCTTGATCACCACGTTGTACCACTGGTTGGCACCTTCTTCGGCACCACCGCGCTGGAATACGCGCTGGAAGGCGGCCGGGCCGTCTTCCAGTTCCACACCGGCGGTCATTTCCTTGGCGATTTCCGGGGTCAGCTCGCCCAGCACGCGCACGGCGTATTCCCGCTCCACTTCAAAGCTGGGATGCATCATGCGGTTGGCCAGTTCACCACTGGTGGTGATCAGCAGCAGGCCGGAGGTGTTGACGTCCAGACGGCCCACGGCCACCCAGCGGCTGCTCTTGGCTTGCGGCAGGCGCTCGAACACGCTGACACGACCTTCCGGGTCGTCGCGGGAAACGATTTCGCCTTCCTGCTTGTGATACATGATGATGCGCGGCAGGCGGTCGGCCCACTTGAGCTTGATCACATCACCCTTGGCGGTGACACGGTCTTCCGGACCCACGCGGTCGCCCAGATTGGCTTTCTTGCCGTTCACCATCACCAGGCCGGCTTCAATCCATTCTTCCATTTCGCGGCGGGAGCCGACGCCAGAAGCGGACAGCGCCTTTTGCAGGCGGACCGGTTCAATCTGTTCCTTGTCGAGGCGTACCTCGCGCAGCCGCTTGGACTTTTCTTTCACGTCCTGACTCGGGCTGCGCAGACGCAACTTTTTTGCCTTGATCACCAGCGACTTGCCTTCTGCGCGCGGCTTGCCCGCGGCCGGAGCACGACGCTGTTCGCGCGGGCTTTGTTCACCTTCGGCCACCGGCATGGCGGCGTTCTTGTTGCCAAAGCGGCGCTCATGCTGCAATGCCTCACCGCCCTGGCCTTGCAGGCGCTCGGCCTTTTCCTGGCGGCGGGCAGCCTGCTGCTGGCGGTTGTTTTCCGACTGGCTGCGCTTGCCGCTGCCGGTGGGCTTGGCCTGCACTTCGCCACGACGGTTCACCGTTTCCTTGCGACGACCGGCGAGCGGCTTTTTCGGCTCGGCCACATTGCCGTTGGGTTCACCGTTTTCATCACGCGGCAGGCCACGGGCCTGGCGTTGCAATTCCAGCTGCGCCAGTTCGGCACGGCTCATCTTGAACAGCGGTGCGCTTTCATGCGGTGCGGCATTGGCTTGTGCCTGCAGCAGATTGCCATAGGCATCGCGCGGCGCAGCGGGGCGACGGCCCTGCGGCTTGCCGCCCTGGGCCTGCGCGTCTTGCGGATTGCGCGCCTTGCCAAAGCCTCCCGGCTTGCCACGACCTTGTTGCTGCGGGGCGTTGCCGCGCGGCGCATCGGGCTGACGGCGCGGAGAAGATTCGCGGCCCTTTACACGCGCCACCGGCTGGCGGGCGTTGTTTTGTCCTTTAGACATAAATCATGCTCTTTCATTACGAGCGCACGGCAAAACGGCGTCCGGCCTATTCTGCCTGTGGCTCCAGATTGTCCGCCTCATCGTCGAGGGGGAGAGTGTCTTCGGCGTCTTCGCTGCCGATCTCTTGTGGCTGGGCATCGGGTATGACCAGTGTTCCCAAGTCTGCCAGTGGCGGCAGATCCCTTAGCGAAACAAAGCCAAGATCATCCAGAAACTTGCGGGTGGTGGCATACAGCCCCGGCCGGCCGGGCACGTCCTTGTGCCCGATTACTTCAATCCATCCCCGCTCCAGCAGGGTTTGCATCACGCTGGTGGACACCGACACGCCACGAATGGATTCGATATCACCACGGGTAACAGGTTGTTTGTAGGCGATAATCGCCAGGGTTTCCATCACGGCACGCGAATAACGCGGCGGTTTTTCCGGATTCAGCCGTGACAGATAGGGGGTGAACTCGGCCCGGGCCCGAAAGCGCCAGCCGCTGGCCAGTTTCACCAGTTCCACACCATGGCCACGCCAGTCAGTCTGGATATCTTCCAGAATGTCGTTCAGCAAGGTGGCCTTGATGTCTTCGGTAAACAGCTTTTTGAGCTGGGATACCGACAAGGGTTCCGTCGCGGTCAACAATGCCGTTTCCAGCACGATCTTGAGATAGTTTAAGTCGGTGATGGTGGACATCGGACCAGGTCTCGCCCGGCCTGCGTGCAGGACTGGGGGCGAAAAAATATACATTGCGCGGGGAAGGCGCGGATTTTACCTGATTTCCCGCCCCGCGGCACGGTCAATTGACGCGCGACTGTCATGCGCGCAACAGTTCGCGCCATCAGCTGATGGCGATGCGGACGTAAATCGGCTGATAGGCCAGTTCCTGGCTGACCTTGATCAGCCCTTCCTTGACCAGTTCCAGCACCGCGATGAAGTTGACCACCAGGTGCGCCACGCCCTTGTCGACTTCGAACAGTTCCTCGAACGGTACGTATTCGCGCTCACTGAGATAGCGCAGGATCCAGCTCATCTGCTCGCGTACCGACAGTTCGTCCTTTTCCACCTTGTGGCTGCGCTTGTGCCGGGCGCGCGACAAAATCGCCAGCCAGGCCTGGCGCAGATCCACTGCGGCCACATCCGGCAGGCGCGCCTCGGCGCCCTGCTCGATCAGCACCGCCAGCCAGGCAAAGTCACGGTCGGCCTGCGGCAGCTTGTCCAGTGCCAGGGCCGCCAGCTTCATTTGTTCGTAGTCCAGCAGGCGGCGTACCAGTTCGGCGCGCGGGTCGTCCGGCTCGCCCTCTTCGTCCAGCGGCGGGCGCGGCAGCAGCAGCCGCGATTTGATTTCAATCAGCAGCGCCGCCATCAACAGGTATTCGGCCGCCAGCTCCAGCCGTTCGCTACGCATGGCGTCGACATAGCTCATGTACTGGCGGGTGATGTCGGCCATGGGAATGTTGAGCACATCGAGGTTCTGCTTGCGAATCAGGTACAGCAGCAAATCCAGCGGGCCTTCGAAGCTTTCCAGTATCACCTGCAAGGCATCGGGCGGGATGAACAGGTCTTGCGGCACTTCCAGCACCGGCTGGCCAAAGACGTGGGCAATGGGCAGGCCAGCCGGCAGTTCCGGCGCAGTCAGGGTAAAGTCGGTGGCGGTGTTCAAGGTACTCATGCGACAGAGTGTAAGCCAGGTGGGTGCGCCTTGAGCCATTCCAGAAACAGGCGTGCCGGCCCGGACAGGCTCACCTTGCGGTGATAGGCCAGCATGATGGTGCGCGCCGGCTCGTAGGGCTGCAAGGGCAGCCGGCACAGGCCGCTGCTGATCATCACTTCGGGCAGGGCGCTCCAGCCCAGCCCGGCCTCCACCAGCATGCGCAGCGCTTCCAGATAATTGGACGGCTCACGCACATCCAGCGGGGTGGCGTGCTGCTGGAACAGGTTTTCGATCAGCCGCCGGCAGCGGGTATTGCTGCCGGGCAACAGGGCCGGATAGCGCGCCAGGTCCTGCAGCGTCAGCGCCGCGAGCAAGGCCAATGGATGTTGCTGAGCCACGGCAAAACACAGCCGCTCGTTCAGTACCTCGACATATTCCAGCGCCTGCTCATGCAGCGGCGGTTCGGACATGAAGCCCAGCTCCAGCTCACCCTGACACAGCAGTTTGTGGGTTTCGGCCGAGGTCTTGAAATCCACGGTGAGGTCGATGCCCGGATACTGGCGGACAAAATCGGCCAGCAGCGGCTTGAGGTAGTACAGGCCGATATGCTGGGTGGTGGCCAGATGCAGCTTGCCAATCTGCGCCGGTTGCAGGCTGCGCAATAGCTGGCTGGCCTGGTCGGCCTCCGCCAGGATGCGCAGCGCATGGGGCAGGAAGGCGCGGCCGGCCTCGGTCAACACCGTGCGCCGGCCGATGCGGTCGAACAGCGTGACGCGCAGGGCATCCTCCAGGCTGCGAATGCGCTTGGACAGGCCGGGCTGGGTGAGGTGCAGGCAGTCGGCGGCGCGCGAAAATGAAGACTCACGCGCAGCACTGACAAAAGCCTTGAGAGCGGCTAGATGAAAATCCATTCCAAATCATTATGGAGATGTCAAACAAATCCAACTTTTTGTTTGATGTAGGTCTGGCTACTATACCAGCACCCTCCTTACTTTGCCTCCGAAACCATTACATGGGAAATCAGAATCTGCCCTGGGTCGCGCCGCTGTCGCTGACCCGCCCGCCACAGGCGCAACTGGCGCGCGCCGTGGTCATGGTGCGCCCGGTCGACTTTGCCTTTAACGAACAGACCGGTGCCGACAATGTGTTCCAGCATCGGCTGAACCTGCCGCCGGCATCCGTCACCGCACAGGCCATGGCGGAATTCGATGCCATGGTGCAGCGCCTGCAGCAATATGGCCTGCAGGTGATGGTGTTGGAAAAAAGCCCAGACGGCATTGCCACGCCGGATGCGGTATTTCCCAACAACTGGTTTAGCACCAGCGCCGATGGCAGCTTGCACATTTATCCGATGCACACGCCCAACCGCCGTCAGGAACGGCGGGTGGAGGAGCTGGCGCGGCTGCTGCTGGGCCATGGCTACCAGATCAACCAGATCAGCTGGGTGGGCCATCCCTGGGAGGAGGAACTGATCCTGGAAGGCACCGGGGTGATGATTTTCGACCATGCCCGCCGCCGGGTGTATGCCGCGCGTTCGCAGCGCTGCCATCCGCTGGCACTGTACCGCTATGCCCGCTTGCGTGGATTGGAGGATGTGCAATTGTTTGACACCGCCGACAGCCACGGCGTCCCCATCTATCACAGCAATGTGATGATGTCGGTGGGGCAGGATATCGCGGTGATCTGTGCCGACAGCCTGTATCAGCCGGAACAACGCCAGCAGGTGCTGGCCACGCTGGAGTCCACCCACGAGGTGATCCGCATCAGCCATCAGCAGGTGGAGCAGCATTTCTGCGGCAATATCCTGCAACTGGCGGCACAAGACGGCACGCCGCTGCTGGCCATGTCGCAGCGCGCCTGGGAAGGCTTCACCCCGGCACAGCGCCGCGTGCTGGAGCGTCATGGCCAGCCGGTGGTCAACCCCATCCCCACCATTGAAGCAGTCGGCGGTGGCAGCTGCCGCTGCATGCTGGCGGAAATCTTCCTGCCGCGTGTCGAGCACTGACACTGGACGCCGCAAGAATGCAATAAAAAAGCCGGAACACATGGTTCCGGCTTTTTGCTTGTAGCCAGGGTGTTGCGAATCAGAAACCCAGCCCCATGGCGGCGCGGACGTCGCTCATGGTTTCCTTGGCCACCTGCTCGGCGCGACGACAGCCTTCGAATACGATTTCCTTGACCCGGTCCGGATGCGACAGATACTGCTCGGCGCGTTCGAACATCGGTTGCTGTTCACGCAGCACGCCTTCGATTACCGGTTGCTTGCAATCCAGACAGCCGATGCCGGCGCTGGTACAGCCCTGCTTCACCCATTCGCGGGTGTCGTGATCGCTGTACACCTGATGCAGCTGCCACACCGGGCATTTTTCCGGATTACCGGCATCGGTACGGCGTACGCGGGCCGGGTCGGTGGGCATGGCCTTGACCTTCTTGCTCACCTGTTCCGGCGCTTCGCGCATGGTGATGGTGTTGCCATAGGACTTGGACATTTTCTGGCCGTCCAGACCCGGCATGCGCGAGGCGGCGGTCAGCTTGGCTTCCGGCTCCGGCAGAATGGTCTTGCCCTTGTTTTCCAGCCAGCCGGCCAGCCGTTCGCGGTCGGCCACGCCCAGGTTCTGGCTGGCAGCCAGAATCTCGCGCGCAGCTTGCAGGGCTTCGGCATTGCCGTCCTGCAAATAAGCGGTACGCTGCTGCATGAACTGCTTGCCCTGCTTGCCGATTTTCTTGGCGGCGGCCTGGGCCAGCTCGTCGAAATTGGCTTCGCGGCCAAACAGGTTGTTGAAGCGGCGGGCCACTTCGCGGGTCAGTTCGATATGCGGCACCTGGTCTTCGCCCACCGGCACCAGCCCGGCCTTGTACACCAGGATGTCGGCGGCCTGCAGCAGCGGGTAGCCGAGGAAGCCGTAAGTACCCAGATCCTTGGTGGACAGCTTTTCGATCTGGTCCTTGTAGGTGGGCACGCGCTCCAGCCAGGACAGCGGGGTCACCATGGACAGTGCCAGGTGCAGCTCGGCATGCTGCGGCACCTTGGACTGCAGGAATACCGTGGCCTTGTCCGGGTCGACGCCGGCCGCCAGCCAGTCGATTACCATGTCCCAGATGCTCTTTTCGATGATGGAGACATTATCGTAATTGGTGGTGAGGGCGTGCCAGTCGGCCACCATGAAATAGCAATCGTGACTGCTCTGCAGCTCTACCCAGTTCTTGATGACGCCGTGGTAATGGCCAAGGTGCAGGCTGCCCGTGGGGCGCATGCCGGAAAGGATGCGGTTGGCAAACATGGAGCGGATTCCAGTTAGAAAAAGAGACTGAGCAGATGATACACCAGCTGGCGCAGCGGATTGAGCAGCGGCATGAGCACGCCGGTAAAGATCAGTGCGATCAGTATCCACATGCCATAGGGTTCCAGCCGCGAATACTTGTAGGCGAGGCCAGGCGGCAGCAGGCTTTCCACGATGCGCCCGCCATCCAGCGGCAGCAGCGGCAGCAGGTTGAGCACCATCAGCATGACGTTGATATTGATGCCGGCCTTGCTCATCAGCGCCAGCGGTTCGGAATAGCTGTTGTTCATGACGATGGCCAGCTTGAGCAACAAGACCCACAGCACCGCCATGATGAAGTTGGCCAGCGGGCCGGCAGCCGCCACCCAGCGCATGCCGACGCGCGGATTGCGCAGCGCACCGAAATTCACCGGCACCGGTTTGGCCCAGCCGAACAGCACGCCGCCCATCATCAGCGACAGCAGCGGCAGCAGTACGGTGCCCACCGGGTCAATGTGCTTGAGCGGGTTAAGCGTCATGCGCCCCAGCATATAGGCGGTGGCATCGCCAAAACGCTTGGCGGCATAGGCATGCGCGGCTTCGTGCAGGGTAATGGCCAGCAGCACCGGCAAGGCATAGATGCTGATCTGCTGGATCAGTTGAGAGGTATCGCCCATAGCTTCTTTTCTGTTTGGGTAAGATGAACCACTACTAGATGGGGACAGCCGGCCAGGGTTCCAGCCGGGCTGGCTATAAACCGAAAACGGCCGGGTCGCCCTTGCCACGGCGCAGCAGTTCCACGCCGTCGGTCATGTCGATCACCGTGGTGGGATCGGTACCGCACCAGCCGCCGTCAATCACCGCATCCACGCTGTGCTCCAGCCGTTCGCGGATTTCATACGGATCGGTCAGCGCTTCCTCATCGCCCGGCAACAGCAGGGTACAGGACAGGATGGGCTCGCCCAGTTCTTCCAGCAGGGCCAGCGCCACCTTGTGGTCCGGCACGCGCAGGCCGATGGTGGCGCGCTTGGGGTGCAGGGTGCGGCGCGGCACTTCCTTGGTGGCCTGCAGGATGAAGGTGTAACTGCCCGGCGTGGCGGCCTTGAGCTGGCGGAACTGGCTGTTGTCGACGCGGGCGTAATTGGCCAGCTCGGACAGGTTGTGGCAGACCAGGGTCAGGTGATGCTTGAGCTCGATCTGGCGGATGTCCAGGATGCGCTCCATGGCCTTCTTGTCGCCCAGCATGCAGCCCAGCGCGTAGCAGGAGTCGGTGGGATAGACCACCACGCCGCCGCCCCGCAGGATGTTGGCCGCTTCCCGGATCAGCCGCGCCTGCGGGTTATCCGGGTGAATCATGAAGAACTGTGCCATATGCGTGCTTCTGTGTTGGTTATGCCGCGCGTGGGGCGCGAATAATGCGTTCTTGCAATGCCTGCCACACCGGTTGGCAGATGGGTGGCAGGTCATCGGTGCGGCCGACGTCGCGGCCGCCTTCGCCCGGCGCGTGAAAATCGCTGCCGGCGCTGGACAGCAGGCCATAGCGCTGGGCGATCAGCGCGTACTTGTGCATGTCGTCCAGGCTGTGGCTGCCGCTGGCGACCTCGATGCCCTGGCCGCCGGCATCCTTGAAATCCAGAATCAGCCGTTCGGTGAGCGTGCGCCCCATATCGTAACGACCGGGATGGGCGATCACCGCCATGCCGCCAGCGGCGACGATCCAGCCTACGGCATCGGCCAGCCGGGTCCATTCATGCGGCACATAACCGGGCTTGCCCGGCGTCAGGTATTTGCGGAACACGGTGCGGACATCCTTGACCTCGCCGCTATTGACCAGGAAACGGGCAAAATGGGTGCGGCCTATCATTTCCGGATTTTCACACACCGCCATCGCCCCTTCGAAGGCCCCGTGGATACCGATGCGCGCCAGCGAATCGGACATTTCGCGGGCACGCTCCACCCGGCCATCACGGATGGACTGCAGGCCGGCCAGCAGGCCGGCATGTTCGGGGTCGATGCCCAGGCCGACAATATGCACGGTGTGCTTGCCATTCCAGGTGACCGATACCTCGACGCCATCGAGAAAATCCACGCCATGCGCAGCCGCAGCGGCGCGCGCTTCGGCCAGGCCGCGCGTGCAGTCGTGGTCGGTCAGCGCCACCAGCGTGGCCTCGCGGGCGGCGGCGCGGGCGATCACCTCGGCCGGCGGCAGCGCGCCATCGGAGGCGTGCGAATGAAAATGCAGATCGATACTGGCCATGGCTTATTGTCCGTCCTTGTTGTGCCGCGCCTGCCAGGCGGCCAGCCGGCTGCGGTAGTCGCGCAGCTCGGCTTGATAGATGTCGAGAATGCAGGGATCGCAGCCGCTGCCGCAGCACATGTCGTCGCTTACCTCGAACGGCGGTTCTGGCATGGGATCGGCATCATCCGCCGCCGGCGGGAACGGCTCGCTCATCAGGCGGCCACCACCTTGATGGTAAAGCCCTGCCCGCTCACCACCTGACCGGCGCGGATCTTGCAGGTCTTGCGCAATTCCTGCACGCCATTCACCGCCACATTGCCCTCGGCGATGAAATGCTTGGCCTCGCCACCGGAAGAGCACACGCTGCAGCTTTTCAGCAGATCGCACAGGGCGATGTATTCGGTACTCAGTTTGTAGATTTCATTCATTTTACACATCCATTCTGGACAGGCTTGTGCACCGGCTGTGGACAAGTCCTGCAACTGTTTGAGCGAAAAGTCATTTTTGCCATTGCCTGTTTTTTAGGCAGACGCGACTGCTTTTCCACCTGTCAGCGGGACAGTGCTGTGGGGCAGCTGTGGAAAACAGGGACAAGGCCATGAATGATAAAGACTTTGTCGCCATTGCTTATTTTTTGGGCAAACCTGCCCGGCCCAGCGCCTGCAAGGCTTGTGCCAGCCGCGCGGCCTGCCCGCCTTGCAGCAGGGTATAGGCCACGCCCTGGCGCGCCAGTTCGGCCTGGTACAAACCCAGCAACCAGTCGCGCTGTGCGGGATGGCTGCGCAGCGGGTCTGGCTGCCAGGGGATATCGGCCGCCGTCAACAAGGTGAAGGCGTAGTCCTGCGGCCGGTACAGTTGCAGCAGTGCCGGCGAAGGCTGGCCAAAGGCCACATCGGCCCAGATCTTGCAGGTCAGCACCGTGGTGTCGCACACCAGCCAGTCGTGCTCTGCTGCCGCATGCTGCTCGGCCTGCAACTGACCAGCGGCGATGGCTTCGATATCGGCCATGCTCACCTGGTAGTCGCGCCCGGCGTAATAGGCACGGGCATACTCGGCCACGGCCACCGCGCGCAAGCCCTGGCTGCACAAGGCGGCCGCCAGTTGCAGCGACAAGGTGCTCTTGCCGCAGGATTCCGGCCCGATGATGGCGATTCTGATAAGGGACACGGCAACTCACCAGCAAAGAGCATGATTATACGTCGGGATGGCAGCCCGCCAGTAGTCTTGCCGCGCATTTCTGTACACGGTGCACGGTTTCGCACAAGCGACGGGGACAGCCTTGTGCGTGAGCTGTGGACAAACAGGCTAAGTCGTTGAAAGTAATCAGCCTTGCACTGGTTGCCCGTTTTTTAGGCAGGCCGGCGTTTCCGGCCACCTGCCCGTGGCCGGCAGTGTTATCGCAGTTTTACACACCGGGCGGGGACAGGCTTGTGCACGGTCTGTGGGCAAGTCGGCTAAGTGTCTGAAACGGGACAGGGTTTTGCTGGCTGCCTGTTTTTTAGGCAATGGCCTGTTTGTCCAGCCGACTGCTGCTGTCCATACCTGAAAATGAGGCTTGGCCGGGGTTTTGCACAGCTGGCGGGGACAGGCTTGTGCACGGCCTGTGGGAAACTGCAGCAAGCCAATGAAATCAATGTACTTTTTCAAAAATGCTGATTTTTTAGGCAGCCCGCGCCAGTGCACCGCAAGCCTGCGGCCATGGCAGGCAGCAGCGGCTTTTGCACAAGCAGAGGGGACAGCCTTGTGTGTGGACTGTGGACAAACTGTCTAAGCCATTGAGGTAAAAAGGGCTTTCTGTCACTGCCTGTTTTTTGGGCAGCCGCCCTGCTTTTCCCCACCCCGCGTGTACCACGGTGTGGAGGGCTTGTGGATAGCATGGGCAAGCTACTGATCTGGCAGTGAAAAATCCAGCTGCTTGTTTTTTAGGCAAATCACCGTAGCTGGCAGCAACAAGGGCGTGCCAATGGCACGCCCTTGTTCTTCCTTCAGACTGGCCTGGCAAGCTTAGCTGCTCTCACCCCGCAGCGGGCTTGCCAGCTGTTGGCGCAAGGCCGCGCCACGCAAGCCCTGCGACAGCAACACCAGCAGCTTGGCGGAGGCGGCTTCCGGTGTCAGGTCTGCGCCGGCCACCGCCCCGGCGCGCGCCAGCGGCTGGCTGGCGGCATAGGCCCCGACTTCCACCGCACCATGCACCACCTGGCTGATATTCAGCACCGCGCCGCCCTGTGCCGTCAATGCGGCCACGCCAGCGAGCAAGGCCGGATCCGCCGGCGTATTGCCATTGCCATAGCTCATCAGCACGGCGCCATCCAGTTCGCCCGCCTGCATGATCTGTCCCGCAAGGGTGCTGGCATGACCGGGAGTGAGGAAAAAGGTGGCCAGCTTGAGCGAGACATCCAGCTTGACCGGGGTGAAATCAGCCGTAGCGGCCAGCCAGTGCTGGCGCTGCCACTGGGCCTGGATGCCAAAGCTGGCCAGTGCCGGGGCATTGGGACTGGCAAAGCCGGCAAAGCTGGCTGCATCCAGCTTGCGCGCGCGGCAGCCACGCAGCAGCAGGCGGTTGAAGGCAATGCACACTTCGTGCAGATCGGGCTGGCTGGCGGCTTCCAGCGCATCGGCCAGATTGCTCCAGCCATCCGAGCGCGGATGCACCAGCGGCAGTTGTGAACCGGTGACGATGACCGGCTTGGCCAGACCTTGCAGGGCAAAGGCCAGCACGCTGGCGGTATAGGCCATGGTGTCGGTGCCGTGGATCACCACGAAACCGTCGTAATCGGCATAGCGCGCGATCAGGTCATCCAGCAGTTGCTGCCACTGCGCCGGCACGATGGCCGACGAGTCGATCAGCTGCGGGTATTCCAGTACATCGAAATCCAGCGCCGGCGTGCGAAAACGCTGCAGCAGCTGCGGCAACAGGCCGGGAACAGGGGCCAGGCCCTCCGGAGTGTGGTCCATGCCAATGGTGCCTCCGCTATAGAGGACAAGCAGGCGGGTCATGGTTGCATCCTTGGTCGACATCAAACAGCCGGCATGGTAGCGCAAAAACCGCGGGCCTGCGGCATCCCTGCCATGACAAAACCCCCGTGACAGCATGGCTGCGACGGGGGCTGACAGGCGGAAAACGGCTTAGCGCAATGCTTGGTTGATCGCGTCATTCACGGCATGCTGGGCAACACCGATCTGGCCGATGATGTAATGCTGCAGGCCGCGCAGATAGGGATCGCCCTCTTCATGGCTGGCATCCTGCCTGGCCTTGTCCAGCAGGCGCAGGGCCTGGTGGAAACGGTCATCCGGGCGATATTGCGCATCCGGCGGCATGCGCTGGAAGGGGTCTTTGCCATCATCGATGGCGGCATCATGCATGGCATGCAGGGCCTGGTTAATGGCTTCCACGGCACGGCGCTCGCCCTGCTCCACCCGTGGCTGATCCGGGCGGGACAGCAAATCGCGGGCGATGCGCAGGTCAGTCATGGCATGGCTGTAGTAGGGATGCTGTTCCGGCTGCCAGTGATGCTGCTCGAAGCGCCAGGGCATGCCTTCATGCCACTCCCCCTGGCGCATGTCGGAATGCCAGTCGTTGCCATGCCAGTCATCGGCCATGGCCGTGCCGCTTGCCAGCAGGGCCACACCAGCCAGCAGCAGGCTGGCGACAGATTTCTTCAAGATCAACATGATTGCTCTCCTTGATTACAAGCGACTTTTTTTATTGTGGCGGTAAATCAGAATGCTGGTCCGGCTCAGCGCAGTGCGTCGGCAATGGCTTGCTGGGTGGCGCGATGCGCATCATCTATATGGTGCAGGATGCGCCCCTGCAGATCGCGCACCCAGGGGTCGTCCTCGCGGTGGCTGGCATCGCGCTTGGCCTGCTCCAGCAATTGCAGCGCCTGATGGAAGCGGTCGGTCGGGCTCAGCCGGGCATCCGGCGCAGGAATCTGCCAGGGGTTCTTGCCGTCTTCGATGGCGGCCTGCTTCATTTCATTCAGCGCAGCATCGATGGCACCGACAGCCCAGCGCTCGTCATCCTGCACCGGCTGTACATCAGGCCGCGCCAGCAGGGCACGCGCCTGGCGCAGATCGCTCATGGCATGACCGTAATACGGATGTTCGGCGGGGTTCCAGTGCGGGGCGGCAGCCACCGGGGCCGGCTTGTACACCACCTGGGTACGCGGCGGCACCACCACGCAGGCACTCAGGCCGGATACGGCAGCGGCCAGCATCAGCCAACGGCCACTGCGCAGGATATGTGCTTTCATCGAAAACTCTCCGGAAGTGAGAAACTGTCTGCAGCATGTCGCAAGCGCTGCAGAACGTCTGTAGCCATGCTGTATCGCTTGGTAAGCCTATGTAATGAAACTGTGTGCAATTGTTAATTCATGACAAGAATCTTCAATTATTCACACACTAACCCATTGGCATGGCAGTGATGCCCAGATCTCCCGGCTCGGCCGGCAGCTGGCTGTCCACCGATAGCCGGATGGCATCGTGCCGCCAGTACTCGACATCGCAATCGATGATGCGCTGCTGCTGGTCGTAATTGATGCGGGTGATGCGCAGGATGGGGCTACCATCGGCCAGCATCAGCGCCTGCGCCACCTCGCCGCGCGCGGCGGTAGGGGTGATGTCGAAGCGCGAACGGCGGTAATGCAGGCCGTAGCGGGTCTGGTACAGCTCGGTCAGCGATTGCGACAGGTCTTCGTTCATGATGCCGGGAAAGCATTCCGGCTTCAGATAGTGCTCGACATACATCACCACCCGGCCATCCAGGCTGCGCTGGCGGCAAATCTGCAATACCCGCGCCAGTGCCGACAATTGCAAGCGCTGGCACATCTCCGGCGTGGCCACCATGCTGCGTGCCGACAGCACCCGGGTATCCACCCGCCGCTGTTGCTGTTGCACCATCTGCTGGAAATGCACCCGGTACTGCGGGTTGTATTCCAGCCGGGGCGGGGCGACAAACCAGCCGCGCCGGTCTTCGCGGTAGATGCAGCCTTCGGCCTCCAGCGCCAGCAAGGCATCCTTCAGGGTGATGCGGGTGGTATCAAACAGCTCGGACAAGCTGCGTTCGGATGGCAATTTGCCGCCGGGAGGCAACAATCCCCCTTCGATCTGCGCCAGCAGGGACTGTCTGATCCGGGCGACTTGTGTCTGGTTATTTTCTTCTGACATGCTCTGGACTAGTCCACGTTGATTTGATTACAGCTTGGAGCCAATGACAACACTTGCTGCGACCTTGCGCCTGCGGCCTGCTGCCTTTTCTGTCGGCCACGGCGCACCTTGCCACAGGGACACTGTGCGATTAGCTTGGTCGCTGTTAATGTTTAGCAAATTCAAATGACAAGCCTGCGACAGCTGGTCGGAATATGGCCAAAACAGGTCGCACCGGAGACTTCACACAACAGACATGCAACTGAAACTTGGCCCACATCATTTCGTCATCTGTACTGCCTATGATCGCCCTGCTCAACTGACCTAGTCCAAAGGATGGAACCAATGAACAAGAAGCTGATGGCTGCAGTAGTTTTGTCCGCACTGAGTGTAGGTGCTTCCGCTGTCCATGCACAGGATCTGAACAGTCTGATCAAGGCCGCCAAGCAGGAAGGCGAACTGACCACGATTGCCCTGCCGCACGACTGGTGTGGCTATGGTGACCTGGTGGCCGGCTTCAAGGCCAAGTATGGCATCAAGGTGAACGAACTGAACCCTGACGCCGGTTCCGGTGACGAGATCGAGGCGATCAAGGCCAACAAGGGTAACAAGGGTCCGCAGGCACCGGACGTGATCGACGTGGGTCTGTCCTTTGGTCCGCAAGCCAAGGAAGCCGGCCTGCTCCTGCCGTACAAGGTGTCCACCTGGAACAGCATTCCGGCTGAAGTGAAGGACAAGGACGGCTACTGGTACGGCGACTACTACGGCGTGCTGGCTTTCGAAGTGAACACCGACATCATCAAGAAGGTACCGGCTGACTGGTCCGACCTGCTGAAACCGGAATACCGCAACGCCGTGGCGCTGGCCGGTGACCCGCGCACCGCCAACCAGGCCATCATGGGCGTGTACGCTGCCGGTCTGTCGCAAGCCGGTGGCAACCCGGCCAAGGCTGCCGATGCCGGCCTGAAATTCTTCGCGCAACTGAACAAGAGCGGCAACTTCGTGCCGGTGATCGGCAAGGCGGCCTCGCTGGCCCAGGGCACCACCCCCATCATCGTGCGCTGGGACTACAACGCCCTGGCCGACCGCGACACCCTGAAGGGCAATCCGAAAGTGGCCGTGGTCGTGCCCAAGTCCGGCGTGGTGGCTGGCGTGTACGTACAGGCGATCAGCGCCTATGCTCCGCACCCGAACGCCGCCAAGCTGTGGATGGAATACCTGTACTCCGACGAAGGCCAACTGGGCTGGCTGAAGGGCTATTGCCACCCCAGCCGCTTCAACGACCTGGCTGCGCGCAAGAAAATCCCGGCTGATCTGCTGTCCAAGCTGCCGGCTGCCGCCAACTACAAAAAGGCCGTGTTCCCCACCCTGGAACAACAGGAAGTGTACAAGGCCACCATCACCAAGCAGTGGGACAGCGTGGTGGGCAGCAACGTCAAGTAAGCCCGCCAGCATCTGAGCCCCAGACCTCATGGCCGTGCAAGCGGCCATGACGGTTTTTGACCCCATCCATCAGGGAAGTGACCCGACCCTGCCCGCGTGGCAGTACAACAGCAAGGCAGCGGCCGCCCACCGGCCCCACCGCTGCTGATGCCGGGCACGCCCTTGTACACGAGGCTGCACCACGGATGAGTACTTCACCCGATTCCCTCACGCACCGCCCCGCGCCCGAAGCAGGCCAGATCCGCAAGGGTCTGACACTGTCTTCGCTCAACTGGCTGGGCGTGGCACCGTTTTTCCTGTTTGCATTGCTGTTCCTGATCCTGCCCACGACCACGCTGATGATCGGCGCGTTTCAGGATGCCAACGGCCATTTCACCCTGGGCAATATCGCCAGACTGTTCGACGACAACATTCTGTCGGCCTACTGGATCAGCTTCAAGGTCAGCGCCGCGTCGGCGCTGGGTGGTACCGTCATCGGCCTGGCGCTGGCGCTGGCGGCGATTCAGGGTGGCCTGCCGCAATGGATACGCCCCACGCTGATGACCTTCTCCGGCGTGGCGTCCAACTTTGCCGGCATCCCCTTGTCCTTCGCCTTTCTGGCCACACTGGGCCGCATGGGTCTGGTGACGGTATTGCTGCGCAACTATGCCGACTTCGACCTCTACAGTACCGGTTTTTCCATTCTCAGCTTTCTGGGCCTGACCCTGACCTATCTGTACTTCCAGATTCCGCTGATGGTGCTGATCGTCACCCCGGCCATTGACGGCCTGCGTGCCGAATGGCGCGAAGCCTGCGAAAGCCTGGGTGGCAACAGCGTGGCCTACTGGTGGCATATCGCCCTGCCCATTTTGTGGCCCAGCATCCTGGGTTCGGCGCTGCTGCTGTTCGCCAACGCCTTTGGCGCGGTGGCCACCGCCTATGCGCTTACCGGCAGCTCGCTCAATATCGTGCCCATCCTGCTGTATGCACAGATCCGCGGCGACGTGCTGCACGACCAGAACCTGGGCTACGCCCTGGCACTGGGCATGATCGTGGTGACCGGCCTGTCCAATGCCGGCTATATCTGGCTGCGCAGCCGCGCCGAAAGGGGGCGTGAATGAAATCGACATCGCGACTGGGTGCCTGGGTGGCCATTGCCATCGGCACCCTTTATTTCCTGCTGCCGCTGATTGCCACTTTCGAGTTCAGCCTGAAAATGAACCGCGATGGCTACAGCTTCGAAGCCTACAAGGTGGTGCTGGCCGACCCCGGCTTTCAGGCAACCTTTGGCTATTCCACGCTGATGGCGGTGCTCACCATCATCGTTGGCATCCTGCTGGTGGTGCCCACCGCCTACTGGATCCAGCTGAAGCTGCCACGGCTGCGGCCACTGGTGGAGTTCATCACCCTGCTGCCGCTGGTGATTCCGGCCATCGTCATCGTGTTCGGCTACCTCAAGCTGTACAACAGCAGCTCCTGGCTGCCGCTGACCGGCAACGAGCGCGCCACCGACCTGCTGTTGATGTGCAGCTACGTGACGCTGGCCCTGCCCTATCTGTACCGCTCGGTCGATGCCGGCCTCAGGGCCATCGACGTACGCACGCTGACCGAAGCGGCCGAGAGCCTGGGCGCCAGCTGGCCCAGCATTTTGCTGCAGGTGATCTTTCCCAATGTGAAGTCGGCCATCCTGTCCGGTGCCTTCCTCACCTTTGCCGTGGTCATCGGTGAATTCACCATGGCCAGCCTGCTGGGCCGCCCGGCCTTTGGCCCCTATCTGCAACTGATCGGCTCCAACCGGGCTTACGAGCCCTCGGCGCTGGCCATCATCGCCTTCATGGTGACCTGGGCAGCCATGGGGCTGATCCAGGTATTCGCCCGCAATGCCCGCCCGGCCCGCAAGACGGCCTGAGCAAGACAGAATTCAAGGAACAAGCATGGCCTATCTCACCATCAATAATCTGCACAAGCGCTTCGACGACCACGTCGTGGTGCACGACTTCAACATGCGCATCGAACAGGGCGAGTTCGTCACTTTCCTTGGCCCCTCCGGCTGCGGCAAGACCACGGTACTGCGCATGATCGCCGGCTTTGAAACGCCCACCTCCGGCCGCATCTGCGTCGGTGGCGAGGACATCACCGAGCAGGCCGCACAAAAGCGCGGCATCGGCATGGTGTTCCAGAGCTATGCGCTGTTTCCCAATATGAACGTGACACAGAACATCGGCTTTGGCCTGAAAATGCGCAAATGCCCGGCTGACGACATCAAGCGCAAGGTGGCCGAGGTGATCAAGCTGGTGGAGCTGTCCGGCAAGGAAAACCACTACCCGCATGAGCTGTCCGGTGGCCAGCGCCAGCGTGTGGCGCTGGCGCGCGCACTGGTGGTGGAGCCGCGCATCCTGCTGCTGGACGAACCGCTGTCGGCACTGGACGCCCGCATCCGCAAGAACCTGCGCGAGCAGATCCGCGACATCCAGCGCCGCCTGGGCCTGACCACCATTTTCGTCACCCACGATCAGGAAGAAGCGCTCACCATGTCCGACCGCATCTTCGTGATGAACCAGGGCCGGGTGGAACAGGAAGGCCGCGCCGAAATCGTCTACACCGAACCGGCCACCGAGTTCGTGGCCCGCTTCATGGGTAATTACAATCTGCTGGGCGCGGCCGATACCCAGCGTCTGCTGGGGCTGAACATCAATGGCCACCTGGCCATCCGCCCGGAATCCATTCATGTGCTGGACGGCCACAGCCAGCAGGACGGCACCCTGGCCGGCACCATCCGCCAGCACCAGCTGCTGGGCAATATCATCCGCTACCAGATTGAAAGCGCCGGCATCACCCTGCAGGTGGACCGGCTGAACCGCACCGCCAGCGACCTGATGCCGGCCGGCACCGAAGTCAGGCTGCAGATCAGCCGCGACGACATGCGCGAGGTACGCTGATGCTGGCCATATTCGATCTGGACGACACCCTCACCGACGGCGACAGCTCCAGCCTGTGGCTGCAATTCATGGTGGAACACGGCCTGGCCGCCGCCGACATGCTGCCGCGCGAGGCCGAGCTGATGGCGGCCTACCGCCGTGGCGAGCTGCGCATGGAAGACTATATGGCATTCACCCTGCAGCCGATGCAGGGCCGCAGCCTGGAGGAGGTGGCCGAGTGGGTGGAACGCTTCATCGCTGACAAGATCGCTCCCATCGTGTTTCCGGCCGCACGGGAAACCCTGGCGCGCTACAAGGCGGAGGGGCGCACCCTGCTGGTGATCTCCGCCACCGGCGAGCATCTGGTGGGGCCGATTGCACGCTTTCTGGGGGCGGACGACTTTCTGGCCATCTGTCTGGAAACCCGCGATGGCTGCTATACCGGCCACACCCACAGCGTGCTGACCTATCAACACGGCAAGGTGCTGCGCCTGCACGACTGGCTGACGCAACACGGCGCCACGCTGGCAGGCAGCCACGGCTATAGCGATTCCATCAACGATGTACCGCTGCTGCAGGAAGTGGAACAGGCTTATACGGTGAATGCCGACCCGAAACTGGCCGCCGTGGCAGTACAGCACGGCTGGACCCAGCTGAACTGGCAGCGCTAGCTGCCCCGGCCCGGCTGCCTGCCCACTGGCAGCCGGCAGCGGCTGCGTCAGCGGTAATGGCGCAGCATGCGCTGGAACACACCTTCTTGCTGCATGGCGGCCAGCGCCCGGTCCAGTTCGCTGCGGGTGATCAGGCTGCGTGGTGACAGGGCGCAGCGGTTGCGATACTGGCTGATCACCAGCGCCGGCTGCAGCGGCGGCAAGCGCAAGCCATGCGCCAGCTGGTAATCCAGATACAGCCGGTTGGTCACCACATGCTGGACCCGGCCGGCCGCCAGCTTGCGCAGGCTGTCGACCATGCTGTGGGCGTCATCGCGCACAAAGCCGCTGCCCAGTTGCTGCAGCATTTCCGGATAGGCAAAACCCAGTACGGTGCCCACCGGCTGCCCGGCCACATCGCCCAGCTGGCTACGCGCTGCCGCCAGCCTGCTGCTGAGCAACAAGTCCTGGTTATCGAGGAAGGGCCGGCTCCAGCGCAGCGTGGGCGCCGGCATCCACTGCGGCAGCGACAGGCACAGGACATCACCCTGCCCTTGCTCCAGCGCCGCCGTCAGCCGCTTGCGCGGCAATACCCTGAAGCGCACCCCCAGCCGCAGATGCGCCGCCAGTTCCAGCCCGATATCGCGATGCAGACCGTCCTGCAGCTGCCCGTTGACGATATTGGCCTGCGGCATTTCGGTACTGTCATCCACCAGCACCACCAGCTCGCCGGCCGCTGCCGACAGCGCCAGCAGCAGGCCCGCCACACCGGCCAGCCATGTTTGTGGCTTTACCATGCTCACGCTTCCCTGAGTGCCCCTGCTGTGCCGCCGCCAGTGGCCGGCGTCCTGGCCATCATCCCGCCGTCCTTACGGCACGGGATGTAGCGCTTGCCTAATGAAATCCCCCGCGCGCCATGCAGCTCTGATAGCGACCATCCACCCGGCGGGCAAACCACTCGGTGGTGAGCTGGTGGGTGAACTTGGGGCTGACCAGCACGATCTGCGGAATGATCTGGCGCGGCACAGCCTTGCCGGACTGGTCGGCCAACGCAAACACCCGCTTGTACAGCTCGGTCTGGCTGAAGCCGGACAGCTTTTCCTGGCGCAGATCACGCGCCATCTCGTCCGGGCTCATGCGCAAGCGGCCGGCCAGACCATTCAGCGCACGCTGGGTGTCGCTGGTGGCACCGGACAACACGCGGTTCATCTTGTCGCTGTACAACATGATGTCGCCATCCAGCGCCAGCTTCTGTCCGGACAGGCGCTGCACCGCCAGCTGGAAAGCCGCATTGCGGCTGGCGTAGCGGCCGGCATTGTAGTCGGCAAAGCGGTAGACCATGTCAGGATAGCTGATGGGATATTGCAGCAGGATGGCGCTGCCGAAATAGACGCTGCCGCGCAGGCTGAACACTTCGTCACGCAGGCTGCTGTAGCTGTAGGGATAGGGCCAGGCGCGCACCTGGGTTTCGGCAAAGGCCACGCTCACCTGCATCGGCCCGCCATCACGGATGGGATTTTTGTGTTCGAAGATGGTCTGGCCAAAGGGCAGCTCGCGGATCATGTCTTCGTACAAGGCATTCATCTGCTTCTTGGTGCGCAGCGCATTCACCCGTTCCTTGTAGCTCTGGCCATTGGGCGACTTCTTCAGCATGGCGGCATCCACCACCAGCGAGGGAATGAAGTACTTCTGCCGCCGCTCCTCGATCTGACCCCAGACGATCTTGGACAGATTCGGCACCACCGGGTCCGGATTAAAGCCGGACTCCTGCTCGGCCACCGCCAGCACCGCGCAGAAATACTGCGGTGCATAGGGAATCTTCAAATGGCTAAAGGCGGTCATGATGTCGCCGTGCCACTCACGGCGGGCGGGAATGCCGCGCGGCAGCAGGCGCTCCAGCAGGGCGGCGCCTTCCTGCTCGTTATTGTAGGCGGGCAGCAGCGGAGCCGGCACCGGCTTGCTCAGCGGCGCACTGGCGGGGGCTGCTGGCGGGAGCGCGGCCGGCGGCGGAGCGGGCAGCAGGGTTTGCGGCTCGGGCATCGGCGCCGGGCGCACGGCCGGTGTCACCACCGGTGCCGGAAGGGGGGCCACGCTGCTGGCGCAGCCGGCGAGGGCCAGCAACAAGCCGGCAGACAGATAACGGTACATGCGGATCAACCTCGAAAGCCGCCACCCCGCTAAGGGCGGGCGGACAAGAATGCGGCAGCCCCGACTGTAAACAATGGCGGCAGCTTTGCCCAGCCACTTGTCCCTGGTCCGGGCTGCCGGCTATCAGTGTTTCAGTTTGGCGCTGGGCGCCGGCGTCGGCAAAAAGCCCTGGCTGAGCAGGTGGAACAACAGCCAGCCCAGCGCGCAGATGCCAACCAGCGCGGCAAGCCCCAGCAGCAGCTTCACCAGCAGGGCCATGCGCGGCGAAGACAGCAGGCCATCCTGGCGCGGCGCTCTTGCCCGCGGCACGGCGGCAGCGGGCGGGATGGAGGCCGGCCCGGCAGCGGCAGGGCTGCGTTCGGCCCTCTGCTGCGGCGCTGCGCCAGCGGCTGCGGGGGTGACCGTTGCGGGCGGGGCCGCGGCAGGCTGCCCATCGGCCATGGCCGCGCCGGCAGACCCGGTGGCTTCGGTAGCTTCGGTGGCTTCGGCGCGCCGCCCGGCCTGCTCAACACCGGGCGGCGGCGCTACAGCGGCAGGGCTGGCCAGCGCCACCTGCGGCGAGGCACCCGCCTCGCCAATGCGCGCCAGCCGGCCCATCAGGCCATCCAGCCAGCCCAGCGGCGGCGGCGGCGTCAAATGGGCTGCGCGTTCGCGGATGATGCGGCTTTCCACCAGCACGAATACCACGCACAGCAGCGGCACCACCACTTGCAAGGCCGGGGCCTGGGTATTCACCCAGTCGGCCAGCAGCGGATCGCTCACCGCGATCTGGCCGGCCACCCAGCCTAGCAGGGCACCGCCCAGCGGAATCAGCAGCGGCATGTCATTCAGCAGGCGGGCAATGAACAGGCTGCCGTACATCAGCAAGGGCACGCTGAACAGCAGGCCGAGTATCAGATACAGCACGCTGCCCTGCGCAGCTGCCGCCAGCGCCACCACATTGTCCAGGCTGAGTACCAGATCGGCCATCACCACCACCGACACCGCCGACCACAGCTGGCGGCTGTCGGCAGCACTGCCGGGAAGGCTCTCGCCGTCGTCATCACCCAGCAGCAGCTTGATGGCAATGCTGATCAGCAAGGCCGCGCCCAGCAGTTTCAGCAAGGGCACTTGCAGCAGGAAACCCACCACCGTGGTCAGCAAGACCCGCAGCAGGATGGCAAAGCCGGTGCCCAGCAGCACCGCCTTGCGCATCAGCTGCGGCGGCAGCGAGCGGCAGGCTACCGCGATCACCAGCGCATTGTCGCCACTGAGAATCAGGTCGAGGAAAAACACTTGCAGCGTCATGCCCAGCGCATGCATCAAACCATCCAGCTCCATCACAGCCTTTCATTCAGCACAAGCGCGCCCGGTTCAGCCATGCAAGGCTCCGGTCACCCCGGCGTACAAACCCAGCCCGCCGGTCAGTAAAAACAATATCCCCACGGCCACGGCATAACGCCCCTGCAGCCGCAGCCCTGCCGGCAGCTCGCTGCGCGCCAGCCAGAACAGAAAACCCAGCACCAGTGGCAGCAGCACGGCATTGAGCACGGCGGTGGCAATGGACAGCCGCACCAGGCTGTGGCTGAACACCACCGTCAGCGCGGCAGCCAGCAGCAACAGGGCAAAGGCGCCGTAGAACCACGGGGCCTGCAGCGGATGCTGCTCCAGCGAATGACGGGTGCCGCGCATTTCCCCCAGCGCCCAGGCCGCCGACAGACAGACCACGATGGTGGCCACCAGCGCACCGCCGCTGAGCGCCAGCGCAAACAGCAAGCGGCCAGCCAGCGGCCCCAGCACGCGGCCAAAGGCATCCGCCAGCTCCGGCACGGTATCCAGCACCACCCCGCCATGGCCGGCAAACACCGCAGCCGCGGCAATCAGCACCGCCGCAGTCACCAGCTGGCACAGCACCGCCCCCAGCATGGTATCCAGCCGCGCCGCACGCAGGTCGCGCAGGTCCAGTCCCTTGTCGATCAGCGCCGACTGCTGATAGAACACCGTCCACGGCATTACGCTGCTGCCCAGATTGGCCGCCAGCAGGTAGAGATAGCTGGCATCGTGCAGCGGCATGTCCAGCGCCTGCTGCCGGATATGCTGCAGGTCGGGCCGGGCCTGCCAGGCCATGTAGAGGAAGGCCAGCTCGGCCACGCCAAACAGCATGGCCACGCGTTCCACCGCACGGTAGCTGCCGCTGCACACCATCAGCAGGATCAGCCCGGCCACCAACGCCACGCTCTGCCATACCGGCACGCCGTAAAGCTGGCCGACACCGGCCAGCCCGCTCATTTCGGTCAGCAGCGCACCAAAGCAGCTGGCCACCAGCGCGGCGCAGGACAGCTGGGCCCAGCAGCGGCCAAAGCGCTGCAGGATCAGCTCGCTGTAGCCCTTGCCGGTGGACAGCGCCAGCCGCACCGTCAGCTCCTGCACGATGAACAGCAGCGGAATGATGAGGAACTGCAGCAGCAACAGGCGATAACCCCATTGCGCACCACTCTGCGCCGCTGTCAGCACGCTGCCGGCATCGGTATCGGCCAGCATCACCACCAGCCCCGGCCCCAGCGTGGCCGCCAGACGGCGCAGCCGGCCGGCAGACAGCCACTGCGGTAGCACCAGCTGGCTCATGGCTTGCCGGTAGCCGGCCCGTTGCGGAAGTCATGCAGCAGCGCCGAATCCGGCGTCAGCAGCAAGGTGGGAGCCGAATCGGACAGCGCCTGCCGGTAAGTCTGCAGCGAGCGGTAAAACTTGTAGAACTTGGGGTCCTTGCTGAAGGCCGCCGCCAGCACCTTGTTGGCCTGGGCATCGGCCTCGCCATGAATGATGGCGCTCTGCCGCTGCGCCTCGGACAGGATCACCGTGCGTTCGCCATCGGCCTTGGCCTGGATTTCCTGCGCCCATTGTCCGCCCTGGGCGCGCAGTTCGCGTGCTTCCTGCTGCCGCGCCGATTTCATGCGGTCGTAAATCGCCTGGCTGGTTTCCAGCGGCAGGTCGGCACGGTGCAGGCGCACTTCGGTGACTTCGATGCCCAAGGAACGGGCGCGGGTAGCAGTTTCCTGCTGGATCTGCTGCACGATGCGGGTCCGCTCTTCCGACAGCAGTGACTTCAGCGGCACCTTGCCCAGTTCGCGCCGCAGCGAGGTACTCACCAGCTGGGTGAGCTGCAAGCGGGCCTGGTCTTCCGTGCGCAGCGCCTGATAGAAGCGCAGCGGATTGGCAATGCGGTAGCGGGTGTAGGTTTCCACCTCCAGCCGTTTTTCATCCCCCAGAATGATCTGTTCCGGCGGCGGCGCCAGCGTTTGCAGCCGCACATCATAAAACTGCAGGCTGTCCACCAGCGGCAGCTTGAACTTGAGGCCGGGCTCGGCATCCACGTCGATAGGCGCCCCCAGCCGGATGATCAGCCCCTTCTGCCCCTCGCTGAGGGTATAGAAGGAGGACGACAGCAGCCACAACACTGCCAGTGCGCCGACCAGGCCGGCGCCTTTGTATGAGCGGGCCATCAGCGGGTCTCCTTCGCCGGCTTGGATTTGTCCTTGTCCTGCAATTGCAGCAGCGACAGCACGCCGCCATTGCCTGCCTTGCCGGAGGAATCCACCACCACCTTGCTGGCCTTTTTCAAGACTTCGTCCATGCTGTCCAGATACAGCCGCCAGGCGGTGACATCCTTGGACTGGGCATAGCTCTGGTAAACCGAATCAAAGCGCTTGGCCTCGCCCTGCGCCAGATTCACCACCTGGCTCTGATAGGCCTGCGCTTCCTGCAGGATGCGGGCGGCATCGCCACGTGCCTTGGGCAGGATATCGTTGCTGTAAGCCTGGGCTTCGTTGCGCGCGCGTTCCTGGTCAGCACGGGCGCGCTGCACATCATTGAAGGCATCGATCACCGCCGCCGGCGGGTCCACCCGCTGCAACTGCACCTGGGTGACGATGATGCCGCTTTCGGCCTCATCCAGCCGGCTTTGCAGCAGGGCGCGGGTTTCTTCGGCCACCTGCTGGCGGCGGTTGGACATCACCGCCTGGATCGGCGTCCGCGACACCACCTCGCGCATGGCGCTTTCCGCGGCAATGCGCAGCGAGGTTTCCGGATTGTTCACCTTGAACAAAAACTGTCCGGCATCCTTGATGCGCCAGAACACCGCGCAATCGGCCTCGACGATGTTTTCGTCGCCAGTCAGCATCTGTTTTTCGCGCGGATCGCTGGAGTCGGTGGCTGCGCCGTCAAACAGATTGGCCAGCTTCAATTGCTTGATCTGGGTAACCTTGGGCAGCAGCACGGTTTCAATCGGCCATGGCAGGTGATAATGCAGCCCGGGCTGGGTGGTATCCACCCAGCGCCCCAGGCGCAGCACCACGCCCTGCTCGTCCGGCTGCACCTTGTAAATGCCGGCCATGATCCAGCCGCTGGCCAGCAGGCCGCCCAGCAGCAGCAGGCCCTTGCCGCGCATGCCCATCACATCCAGATAGTAATCCAGCCGCTGCGACCAGCCATGCTGGCGCCCGGCACTGTCCGCTACCGCGGCCGGAGCGTGTTGTCCGGCTTCGTCTTGTTGCACAGCCATGCCTCTCTAACTATTGGGCGACACCCGCCCCCGCTTGCCCGGCAAGCGACCCGGATGCCAGCCCCTGCCCTGCACCCGTCATTGTCTACAACGCAGCAGGGTTATTGCGGATGACACACCGCCCCTGCCACGGCTCAAAACCAGCTGCTCGCCGCCAGACCGATACCGCCCAGTGCCGACAACAGCGACACTGCCAGCAGCCAGCGGCGCTGGGTCAATACCGTGATGGAGGCCATGGCCACGGCAATCTGGATCAGCGTCATCGCCAGCGCCATGCGCTCGTGCGGACGCAAGACGCGCTCCGATTCCTCGCTCAGCCTGCGCGACTCTTCCTGCAAGGCTTCCGCTTTTTTCTGTTGCTCCAGCTTCTGTGTTTCCTGCTTTTGCAGATCAGCCTGGAACTGGGCCTTTTGCGCCGGATCGGTCACCAGCACCAGCGCCAGCTGGTCCAGATGCGCCTTGGTCGATTTGGCCTGGTAATAACCCCAGGCATCCGCCGCCTCCGACTGCTTGAGAATGCTCTGATTCTTCAGGAACAGCGCCTCGTTCTGCTTGGCGCCGCTCTGGTAACTGAAAACCGCACCGATGGTCGCCAGAATCGCAGTCAGCAAGGCAATCTTCTGTGCCAGCTGGCCTTTTTCCGCCTCTTCCTCCAGCAGCTTTTCATGCAAGCCCGCGATTTCGTATTCCTCTTCCGCCATCACCATCCCTCCATACTCGACACGACTGCCCGCCAGCACGCGCACAACAGATCAGATTATTCCGCGGGCATCGTGCCGAATACTCGCCTGACAACAAGGGTTAAACAAGCTAAATTTTGTGCAGATTTTGTATGCGCAGCAGACGATAAACCGCTGCTTAATGCAGTTTTTCCAGCAGCTGGTAGTACCACATGCCCAGCGCCAGCAAGCTCTGCCCCAGCTTGTCCCCCAGCGGCAGCCGTATATGGCGGAAGTGCTGGAACACATCAAACTGCTCCATGCTGCCGCAAATGGCCCTGGCCATGACCTCGCCCACGATATGCGAGGTGGCCACCCCGTGGCCGGAATAGCCCTGCGCATACCAGACATTGGGCGACAGCTTGCCCAGCTGTGGAATGCGGTTGATGACGATGCCCATATTGCAGCTCCACTGGTAGTCGATCTTCACGCCCTTGAGCTGTGGAAAAGTGCGCTCGATGCAGGGCCGCAATTCGGCGGCAATATCACGCGAGGCCCTGCCCGAATAATTGGCACCACCGCCAAACAGCAGCCGGCCATCGGCCGTCATGCGGTAGTAGTCCAGCACAAAGCGGCAGTCGTAAACCGCCACATCCAGCGGATTGAGCTGACGCGCCAGCGCCCCCAGCGGCTCGGTGGTCACAATGCCGCCCGCGGCAGGGAAAATCATGCCCCCCAGCCTGGCACGCTCCAGCTGATGGTAGACATCGCCCGCCAGCAGCACCTGATCGGCACGGATGCAGCCGCTGGCGGTACGCACCAGTGGCACGGCACCGTGGCAGATCTCCAGCACCGGCGAATTCTCGAAAATCAGCCCACCCAGGCTGGCCAAGGCCCGCGCCTCGCCCAGGCAGAGATTCAAGGGATGCAGATTCATGCAGCGCTGGTTATAGATGCCACCAAAATACAGCGGCGTATCCAGAAAGCGCCCCAGCTCGGCCGCCTCCACCAGCGCGACGGCATCGCCCATGCCATGCTGCTGCGCCTCGGCGAAAGCACGGCGCAATTCCGCCATATGGGATGGTTTGTAGGCGGTATGCAGGTGGCCGAACTTCAGGTCGCAGGCGATACCATAGCGCTCGATACGCTGGCGAATGATGTCATGGCCGCGCCAGCGCAAAAACCAGATGAAATCGTCTGCCGCCTGCTCCCCCACCTGGCGCGCCAACTGGCGGCGCATGGCCCCATCACCCGACAAGCTGCCGGTGACCTGTCCGCCATTGCGGCCGGACTGTCCCCAGCCAATGCGCTGCGCCTCCAGCAAAGCCACTTTCTTGCCGCGCTCGGCCAGTTCCAGCGCACTGGCCAGGCCGGTAAAACCACCGCCAATCACCACCACATCCACCCGCACCTCCCCCTCCAGCTGCGGGTAAACGGTATCGCCAAGCACGGTGGCACTGTAATAGGAATGAATACGTTGAGTGCTCATGACACTGGTCCTTTACGAAGCTGCTGCAATCCTGTCCCCACAGCGGGAGACAGCGTGATTACCGTCAGGTCTTCGGCAGGCGTCCCGTAGCGCGGCACTGTGATGCAAGCCGCGGCAATGCGCGCTGCGGACAGTGGCGGGCAGGGAGAGGTGGCGAATCCCGGCAGCCTGTCAGGTCAGCCCTGCAGACCACCGCAGTCTAGCGACAAGCACGGCCGGCGCTCAATGGTAATTTGATCAAAAAAACCATGATACATTGACAGGTCTCGTAAATATAAATGTAAACACCCCAAAAACAGGTATTTTTACCGGCAAGGCAAATTCATTACCACGCCAAATTTGATCATACAAAGCAGTAGTGTGCTGACTGCAAGACCACCCCGTATCCCTCCCCGGCCTCCATCCAGCACAAGCAACTACCCAGCCAGGCAAAAGCCGGTTACAATGCCACCCTTCGCGGGCGTCGTATAATGGTAATACCCAAGCTTCCCAAGCTTGTGCCGTGGGTTCGATTCCCATCGCCCGCTCCACACCGAATTCCCGCAGATCCTTGATCTGCCAAAGAAAAAGCCAACCGTTACCGGTTGGCTTTTTTCTTGTCTGGTCGATATCTGGTCAGAGGCGGGTCAAGCTGTAGCAAGCAGCAGCCGGCGAGATCCAAGAAGGACCTCAGCTCGGCCTCAGCGGACGTTGGAGGTATCAAGGGGGCAACGGCTGATGACACAGTAGACCGGCCGTTCAAGACGATTGCCCACCTGCAAATCGTCGGCCAAATTCGACGCCCAGGAATGTCATAAGCAATGGCAGCTCTAGCCACTTCATATTTCAACTTCCTTGTTGCAGGGTAGCCAACGGCGCTGGTCTAGGATTTTTCAACGAGAAGTGAAGGCCTGATAAACCATCTCGGTCATCAGCATAGGCACGCTATGCCTATGTTCTCAATAATTTGGTTATGGCATCGTATCAGCTGTAAATGGAATATCCACCCATACGTTTCCTTCTTGGATACTGAAGTACATGCCAAAGGCCGCGTAAGTCTGAATGACCAATCCCATCAGGGGCTTGAGCTCATCAAACGTCGTCCAAGAATCCCTGCAGCCATCAAGCCGCTGGAGCTCCTCTACAACAGCATGCCAGACTGCTTCAAGACCCGCAGCTTCAAGTGCCGCCAGGCTTTCAGGAGCAACATCTTCAAGGTTGGTTCCGTTGGCCACGAGCCGCCCTGCTGCATATCCGAAGCATTGGAATAGGAATCGGACTTTCTGCTGAGCGAGGCCACCAACTTCGTCCAACCGATGGTGTGAGCGATACTCGCGAATAGCGGACTTCACATCGGATGCCACATCGCGCACCACCTCAGCTACATACTTAGGATGCATGTCGGGACTTGATATGCCAGAGGTGCAATAGTTGTTAGCAAAGTATTCACACCAAGCTGACTCGGCAGCCGTAAAGGTATGCCATTCCAAGCCTTCCATTTTTCGCTTTAGGAATTCGTGCGCCAGCAGTGTGCGTTTTCTTCCGTAGTCATGAACGTGACATAGCTCATGCATTACTAGGTCAATACACAGATTTTTATGGTCCTGGTCTTCATCTTGGGCAATTCCCAACGCTAATCCAGCGTCCAAAACCGTCACGCACTTTTCATCCAAGTGAACAACCATGGCAACGCCCACACCACTGTTCTCGGTAGTGGCGTGACAGAGACGTCCGGCCCGTTCGCTTACGTCCCGCAGTGCTTGCTGGTAGTCATGGTGGAAAACTATGGAGTCGAGTGCCTCAAAGCTCATCCAAGGATGTCGCCTCCGCATTAGAACGGAGTAAATCTGGAGCTGTTGGTGAACGAGTTGAGCTAGCTCTGCGTTACCACTCCAGTTAAAAGTGACTTGGCAATTCAACGGTGGATTTTCTTCAATTTCCTTCGTTAATTCATCCACGAATGCATGAATCTCATCGTCGTGAACCGCATCAATCGAGTCGTCTGTCATGCTAGCACCTTGAATTGCTTGGCATTGATTTGGCCTGTAACGTTGTAGAACTCTTGCTTGCTCTTGTGCGGCAGGAAGGTGTCGAGGTTATCCGTATGCACCATTTACTCCCTAGCCCTATTCATCAGCTCGATTGAAGCTGGCAAGCCCAAGACTCACTCCGCCCCGTTCTCACCTGCGGACAGCTCAATCCCCAGAGCATCAGCCACATGTCGATTGTTTTCGGCGGTATCGGCAAAGGACCACTCCTTGTCCATCAGTGTACGAATGTAAAAGCCGTCGCTGTAACGTGACCAGAGCATGCAGGGTAGGAAGTACGCAAGCAGCGCCAGCAAGATGGAGTCGCCCAGTGCGCGAGCCAGGAACATGCCCAGCATGGTGAACAAGGACAGCTTCAGGAAAATCAGTGGCTGATTGCGTGTGATCGCCTCGACATGGCCAGCCAGCATGGTGACCAAGGATGGGCGGCTGAAACGGACCTTACGCAAGGTGCCGTGATCGGAAAGTAGGATATGCATGGCGTTTCTAGGATTGTTTGCTTGAATCGAATGACCCTAGCCGCGATGGCTTGGTGTCATTACTGAGAACTCGCGACAGATGCCGCCACCCCGCCCCGCTGGGCATCCATCCGCCGCAGCTCCTCCGCCAGGTTCTTCACCGGCTCGTTGCCGGGGGTATTGGGTAAAGGGAAACCAGACGCAGACCATACAGTCAACAGCTTCGGCCGAAGCTGTCTTTACTACAATTGAGTGAGGAGCTGCCGGTTAACACAAAATTCAGGACATGCCCTCAGCGGGTTGGTACAGGTGCTGCAAGCGCTTGGCGATCAGCATTTTACGTGCCTGAATAAAGTCGAGGAAGTAGAACTCGTCGTACAGCGCCGGGTCGTTGGGCAAGTGATGAGTCATCCAGAAGTCGGCGCTACGGCTGGCCACCCAATCTTCGAAGTCCATCGCGTAGTATTCACGTGCTTCGTCTTCAGTCATCAGCGTGTAGTTGCCCAGGCGAGCCGACCAGCTACCAAAGGCTGAAATATCGGCATCGTTGACTCCTTGCGTACGCAGGCGCTCGTCCAGCAGGCGATGTGGTGGGAACACATGCACCAGGGCAGTGCGCTGTTGCGCAGTCTCTGCGCCTTGGTACAACAGCGAGAGACTCATGCGGCCGAGGCGGCCTTTGGCCTCCTGGGCGACGAAGCGACCGACGACTTCGTCACTGTAATTCATCGTCCGCCCGAGTGTCGGCATGAACTCAGCCAGGGCCATCGCCGGGAAACGATCACTGGTCTGAATGTACTCATTCACAAGGCGACGGTAGCGTTCCGCCGTTGAATTGCCCGCCGCGCCCAGCAGGTTCAGGAACAAGACGGAACCAATCCACACGCGGATAAGCTCGGCATTGTCGGCGTCCAGCTGCCAGTCAGGCAGTGGTTTACCCGTATTGAGTTTGAAGATGAACAAGGCAATCAGCATGACTGCGTTATTAGCCATCAATACAGGTCCGGTCATGCCATAGCGCACGAACCACTCGGTACTTAAGCGCAGTGCCTGTTTCACCTCCGGCCAACTTTTTTCGATTATGGCGATATTGCGAGGCGTGAAGTTGCGCAACTGGAAAGCCGCGTCCAGGTCGTTGAAATACAGCCCGCAGCGCAGCAGGAAGTCGCGGTCAAAGGCTTTGCTCTGCCCTTGGGTCAAGGCGTCACGCATAAATGTGGTGAGGGCTTCGGTTTCATCACGTGCGTTGAATTGATCCCAACGCAGCGTGACCATCGACATCAACAGATCGGCCTTGCTGAGCTTGGTGCCGCCGTCGTTGGCCCGAATGAAAATGTCCAGTACTTTGTCGTAGGACTGTTCTTTCTCGAGGTAATACGCCAAGCAGTGTTCTTCGTGCACGACCTCAAACAATCGCGCTAGGTTGTTCTTCAAGATGCGAGTCGATGTCGCAGTAAGGTCTGCGCGGAGCAAACAAAGCTTATCAATAAGCGCAGCCAGCTGGTCACGATCGGTAACCTGGCTGATCTGAGACACCTTTAACCAAAAGCTATGGGCATCATTCTTGGGAGGTTTTTCCACCGGGGCGAACTTGAATTGATAGTAAAGCTCCCTGACAGTACTGTCATCCTCCTCCTCTTCCTCGTCATGCGGGGATTCAAGAAGGTTAAAGAACAGGGCTTGCGCCACGTGGCCCGCGCCTCTGCCACGCTTGCCATTGCGCACATGGTAGGTACCCGTGAGGGCAATCAGCAGCGAGGTCAGACGTTGCTGTCCATCCAACACTAAGGTAGCCGACTGGTTGGCGGCAAATACCGCCGGCTCGTTGTGCGTGTTGCCTTGCTGAAAGTTGCGCACGAAATTGTAGATGTCCCAGTCGCCAAAGTGCTCAGGGTGTAATTCCCAGAACAAGAAGGTGTTGATCGGGTAGCCGCGCATCAACGAGTCGAATAGTCTGACGATTTGCTCTGGCTCCCAAACATAGGGGCGCTGAATGCTGGGAATGAAGATTTCGCGGTTAATTTTGGGTAGCAAGTCAGCGATGCGAGCCCCGAAGTATTTCTGCACTCTTTGGTTTCTCTTTAATATTGGGTGGCGCGTTCAATCAAAGTAGCCAGATCCAGATTGATGCTGGTGGTCGCCCAGTCGGGTTCTTGCTTGAAAGGGCGGTGAATGTAATACGGGCCTTCGACATCATCGCCGTCCACCAGCACCACTGCCAGGATGAATTTGTCTGCCTGGTTTAACCCGTACAAAATCTCATTTTTGGTCACAGTGATGGTGTTCTGCCCTTTGGCACGCCCCTTGACCTCGATATGGCGCGAGGGACCCAGTTTGCCGTCGGGCAAGCGTGGAATACTGGTGATGTCCCAACCACATTTTTGCGCTGACACATCGAAGACTTCGTAGCCCATGGCTTTTTCTACCGCAATGACGGCATGCATGGCGGCCAATTCTACCCGACGCCGTGCGTCAGCATCGGCAGTCCAGTTGTTTTGGCCCTTGCGCTGTGCCAAGAGGCCGGCTGGAATGATCAATACCCCTCCAATCACAGTTGGCGGCGCGGCCACCAGATGACGCATGGCCTCCAGTACTTGCTGGCGGCTTTGCAGGCGGCCGGTCAGGTCATCGATGGTGCGGCGGACGTTGTCCAGGTTTAGGCGGACATCCTTGCCGGCGGCTTTGTCTTCGCTGAGTTTGATCTGCCGCTCTGCCCAGTAGTTGATTTCTTTGACTAGCCGTTCGCGCACGGCCAGCAGCGTCTTGTTGACCTGACGCTCGCGCCGGCCGGCGACTTCGGCAAAGTGAACCGGCGCCATGTGCGCGGAGGCATGGGCCAGAGCCTGCTCTTCCAGCCCCTTGGTCAGCCAGGGTGCGTGAAGGGCATCTTGCACCAAGGACAGGTCTTCAATGGACAGTTCTTCCAAGTCTAGGTGGGGCGCCCAGCCGGCATGATAAGCCTGGCCGTTGGCATCGATTTCGACAAACTGTATGTGACGCGACGCAAGGAGCTTGTCGTCGCTACCTTCCTTGATTTGATGGTCGATCATGAAGGCGACACGTGGGGTAATGCCAGTGTCGGTCGGGTCGAGCAGAACCGCGCCCTGTTTGAGCTTGCCGCGATGCTGCTCGATGATCAGATCGGTTGTCGCTTGCATCAGCGGATGACCCGGGTGAATCAGGCTGGCCATGGCTGCACTGGCGCGGTCTTTCAGGCGGATATGGCCTTTTTCAAAACAGATCCGCTCGTAGCGGCGCAAGACCGGGTTGAAATTACGACGGTCGCGGCCGGCAATCTGGCGATCCCGTTCGCGGATGATGGCAGGGACGTTGCTGATCTCGTAACGTTTACTTTCGCGCTCGCGTAGTTCGCCGCCAAGAGACTGAAAAGCCTGCTGAAAGAAGGCTTGTATGAAAAAGGGCTGCAGCTTGCGGGCCTCGGCTTTTTCCATATCTTCCTTCACAGTGAAAAGACGTGCTTCATCCATGACGTCATCAGTCAGTGCATTGCGTCTGATGATGTCTTCGAGGTGGTGGCGGTCCAGCGCACCTTCGACCTGTTGTAGCAGCCGGGCTTTGACTTCCGGGTCTTCGCCATAGCGAATAGCTTCGATCAGCAGGTCTTTCAGGCTAATATTTTCGAAGACCTCACCCAATACGTCAAATACCTTGCCCTTGAGCGTTTCGCGGGCGGCTTCCATTTTCTCAAACAGTTTCTGGAACACGTCGCCTTCGCGCGTTTGCGCGGCCACCATATTCCACAGGTGGCAGACCTCGGTCTGACCTATGCGGTGGATGCGGCCAAAACGCTGCTCCAACCGATTGGGATTCCAAGGCAGGTCGTAGTTGACCATCAAGTTAGCATTCTGCAGGTTGACGCCTTCACCGGCGGCATCGGTGGCAATCAGGACTCGTGTATCCGGGTCGTTGCGGAACAATTCTTGTACCTTTCGCCGGTCTTCGCGTTTGACGCCACCGTGGATGACTTCAACGGATTGCTCATTACCGAGCAATGCACGGATTTTGCTGGTTAAGTAGGTGAGTGTGTCCTTGTGCTCGGTAAAAATGATCAACTTGCGTTGACACCCTTCGGCATCGTGCATTTCGGGAGTGTTTTGCAACAGCTTGGAAAGCTGATCCCATTTCTTGTCCAAATTAGAGGCGCGAACGCAATCAGCTTGGTTTTCCAAGTCATGCAGAATCAGAATTTCCGCTTCCAATTCGGCTAGTGTTCGGGCCGCAGTAGCCTGGTCAACAATGGCTTCTTCGATACGTTCCTGCTCTTCACCGTTAAGGTCGTCCACATCTTCGGGAAGTGACCAACCTTGCTCTTGTAACAGCTGCTGACCGAGACCGGCCATGCGTTCCTCTTCGGCGCGGCGCTGTAACTTGAGGCGGCGTCGACGTAACGATTGGTAGATAGCTTCTGGGCTAGATGCCAATCGTCTCTGAAGGGCGGTTAGTGCGAAACCTACCGTGCCTTTGCGCCCGCCGTCGAGCTGATCGGCCCGGTTCATCTCCTGTTTCACATAATCGGTGACCGCTTGATACAGCACTACTTCCGGTTCAGAAAGTTCGTAGTAGACGGTATAGGCGCGGCGTTCCGGAAACAGCGGTGTGCCGTCAAACTTGAGCAGCTCTTCCTTGACCATGCGACGCATCAAATCCGAAACGTCGACCTTATGTGCGCCATCACGAAACTTGCCGTAGAAACGGTCTGTGTCTAGCAAGGACATAAACAACTGGAAGTCTGCTTCTTTGCCATTGTGGGGCGTAGCAGTCATTAGCAGAAAGTGGCGGGTGATCGAACCCAGCAGCTCGCCAAGCTGGAAACGCTTAGTTTTTTTTATCTGGTTGCCAAAATAGTTGGCCGAGAGCTTGTGCGCTTCGTCGACGATAATTAGATCCCAATGGGATTGCTTTAGCTTCTCCAGTAATTCGTCACTGCGGGAGAGCTGGTCGACCCGGGCTATCATCAGGTCGACATCCTCGAAGGGATTGGTTGAGTGTGACTGTTCTATTTGTTCACGGGAGAAAATGGAGAAGTTCAGGCCAAACTTCTCCATCATTTCGTCCTGCCACTGTTCCACCAAACTACCAGGCGCCACAATCAGTACGCGGCGGGCATCGGCACGGATCAAAAGCTCGCGGATAAAGAGACCGGCCATGATGGTTTTACCGGCACCTGGGTCATCCGCCAGAACGTAACGTAACGGCTGGCGCGGTAGCATTGATTCGTAGACGGCCGTGATTTGGTGCGGCAAAGGTTCAACATTGGAGGTATGCACCGCCATCATTGGGTCGAACAGATGTGCCAGGTTGATGCGATAGGCCTCTGCGACCAGCTTGAAATCGGCGCCGGTGGCATCGAATGCCCATGGACGCCCCACTTCAGCCAGAGAAAGCCGCACTTCATCTGTGCGATAGAGCATGGCGTCACGGCTTTCTCCTGATGGGAGGCGATAGTTGACCTCCAGCGCATCCGGACCGACAAACTCGGCAAAGCGCACTACCACGACTTGATTAGGCTCTAGCCCCGATATAGCGGCTTTTGTCTTGATATCATCTAGCTTTAGCATGGGCATTTTCTTTTTTTGAGAGCAAGGAGAAAATCTCGCATTTTTTGCACCGCACCATATATTGTAACGATATTACCTCACGTCAGGAGGTGTGCTGCACACATTCATTCTTTCAAGGTTCCAAACGTATGCTCTACGGTCTAGCGCCTCAGCTTCATCATACCGACCCATATATCATGTTACTTTTGCACGTCCTCAAGCACACCTTCACTTTCTCCGCCCGTGATGCACCGGTAGCTGTTTTTTCCTGTAACCCGAAGGTGGATCTATACACCCTCCCAAGTCACACCGCTACTAAATTATGGGTTTTGCATTTTACTATATGGAAATCAATTCATGTGCTATGCAATAGCCTCAACAGAAAAAAATTGTCCACTGGTATGTCTACAACACAGCGGATGCGAGTAAAGACTTCTCAGCAAATCGCTCATACAAGCACTATTCAAATACTTTTCCTGGCACTTGCTTCACTCTATTTTCCATACCTATTCTAGAAAAATACTTTGCTCAATCAAAGCCATGATGCTTCAAGCGATTGACAATTATTTGATACGATTTTTTAAGATTTCCTGGCGAAATATAAGGAGATCTCGGATTAACAGCGATATGAAGTTTCTCATAGCTTACCAATTCTGGAACATGGGAAAACCACTCAGCACGCGAACGCATTACAACAATTTCAGCATTTCTCCTCATGGCTTCTCTCACAAGGTGAAAGCCATATTTCTGGGAAGGCAAAATTGGGCAGGCTTTGCTGAACTCTTTAGAGTGGTAGGGGAAAAATTGTACGCAAGCCAATCCACTGGAAACTGCCATAAATCCCACATCTTTAACTAACTGCTTGGTTCGCGTGTGCCACCACTTTCCTCCTGGTGTATCAGGCGATGGTTGAAGATGAAGAAAGGGGTAAGGTTTCAAATCATGAACAAGGCTTGACTTTGCTTGACATATAAATTCATTATTCTCATGCGCAAGGTAGTCTGCTGCGCTAAGGCCCGGATTAAGATTTAGCACAACAACAGGGGCATCGACATTTCCAAAATATGGCTCGGGAAGCAAGTCGAGAGCAATTTTGTACTTTTGACTACAACGCTCATTAAATGCATGAATGGATACAGCATCTGAATCAATCAGATATGGCTTGCTGCTTGGCAAGTCGAACCACGGATTTTTCACTCCACCTCCATCTAAAATATATCATACAAATTACTAATAACATTCAGTCTTGCAAATAATAATGATAGCATGCAAATTTTAATTATATTAATTTTGACAGGGCATTCTCACGCTTTGCCACAGGCAAATCCCAGCCTTTATTTTCATACACAGCCCGACCATTTATCATTGCCCTACCCAACACTAGGACACAAAAAATAATACCCCAAGCAAATATTTTCTCTTCAAAGGTATTCGGTCTGTCTTTTCGCTCACCCATTTGCGAGTAGATCACCACAAATGCAAACACCAAAAAGATCAACTTGAAAACTCCAATAAATAAACCTAGAAACACACTTCTATTGTGTCGTATCGCATTACTGAAATTGCGAAAAAGATAATAGACACCACTTACGATTGCACACAGCAACAAGCTCCATTTCCAAACAAAACAAAATGCTACAGTAATAAATGGTTGATAGGAAGACAGTGTCAGTACAAAAAGGGGAAGAATAATTATTAAAGCACAATGCCACATGTCCGCAACATCATAGAAGATCACCACTTTATTCTTTGAGCCTGCAACCATCAGTGCTATGACCATCAATATCAGCAGGATCAATCCTGCCGTCTCTACATCCGACTGAATAGCATTCATGTCAAAGCGCCCGTAAGTAAATTAGTCACTTGCTTCCGAGTAACGATTAAGTAACCTTTTCGCTGCCTGTCTAAATTCGTCACGTAACCAGCTTGGCCCTAATACTTTCACGCTATCTCCAAATCCCCGCAGCCACCAACGCAACTCTTCGGTATTCGGTACTGTTGCACGCAATAGGACAGTATTCTCGTCAATAGTTGTTAGGCTCTGGTCATCAGATAGTGGGCACTCTCTCAAGTGGTTAGCCCCTTGCCAAGTGAACTCCACCTCAATATTCAATGTTTCATTACCTAGGAGATAGCCAAAGCTGCCTGATTTGATGTACTCATCCAAATCAAATCCATCTACTTGAATAGCCGGTTCATCTAGCAGTTGCACATCCTCGACTCGATGCAAGGCCAGCTTGATAACATCCTGATAATCCCAAAAAGTGCATAACAGATATATCGTCTGATCCCGCACAACAAGCGCTAAAGGATTAATGATGTATTCCTTATGCCCACTTCTGTATCGTGGCCTATATCGCACAAAAGCGCGCTTTTCTTGTAGCAGTGCCTGATACAGTTTGGCTTGCGCTTGCTCATTAATTACCGGAGGCTGAAGCTGAAATCCTTTGGGCAGAACGCGCACCTTGTCTGGCCAAGCAGCTATTCCAATACCTGAAGTTGAGTTCAATACACCTGTCGCAGAACGAAACCATGGCTGCAATTGTGCAAGCGTATTGGTTGGCAATATCGGCCGAAGGTAGTTTTCAACCAACTTGAATGTCAGTGCTGCATTCGGCTCCAAAGCAGGAATGTTTAACTGATCAGCAGATGAATGCCATGACCACCCCTGGGGCTTTGAGCCATCGCAGACCAAAGGAAACTCCGTTGACAGTTTGATCAGGTCACGCTGTATCGAACGAAGCGTGACTGCGAAACCGGCGTCTACCAGCCTAGCCTGCAAGCTGCTTGCATCTATTTTCCGCGGGTGACGAGGAATGCTTCTTAACATCGCCCATTGTCTAAGTAGTGTGTCGTTCATCTGGCCCATACTCGAAGGATAGCCTGCCATAACGACAATCAGTGTCGCATGCCATTGGCAATTATTCTATTCCTTGTTGATTTGATCTCTCAGGTGGGAGATGTCCGCAATTCTGTGTAAACCGACCATCAGATGATCCCTTTCTGACAGACGGATTTGGCCGATCAACGGCCAGCGGATGTGGAATCGAGGCCATTGCAAACAAAGCAGCAGCACTACCGGAAGGCCCCGTGTCTGGTCAGCTTCTGGTCACTGCGGCGTCAATCTCAGTCAAACAAGGGCGTAATGCAGCCCTCTGTCAAGCAAGGAACACACTTAGATAGCGCAGATTAAGTTCAATATTTTCAGTAACTTACTCATCATTGCGTAATGACAAATGGGAGCTGATCCACGTGTTCGATTCCCATCGCCCGCTCCATACCGAATTCCCGCAGATCCTTGATCTGCCAAAGAAAAAGCCAACCGTCCGCGGTTGGCTTTTTCTTGTCTGGTCGATATCGGGTCAGAGCTGGGTCAAGCTACAGCAAGCAGCCTCCTGCGTAATCCAGGTGGGACCACTGCTCGTCCAAAGCCGACTTCAGCCTCAGACAAGAAACCGGCAGCAATGTGCCAGTTACCTGCCGCTCAGCCACTAATGACGGTCAATGGCCGTTTCATCTCCGGTGAGGGAAACCCTGCCCCCCTGCGGTCATTGGCGCTTCAATGCTTTAACAGGAGCTAACCAAGCGGAGTGGCCATAAAGTGTCTAGCAAATCTGGGGCGATCCACCCAAGACTCACTCCGCCCCGTTCTCACCTGCAGACAGCTCAATCCCCAGAGCATCCGCCACATGGCGATTGTTTTCGGCGGTATCGGCAAAGGACCACTCCTTGTCTATCAGTGCGCGAATGTAAAAACCGTCGCTGTAACGTGACCAAAGCATGCAGGGTAGGAAGTACGCCAGCACGGCCACCAAGATGGAGTCGCCCAGTGTGCGGGCCAGGAACATGCCCAGCATGGTGAACAAGGACAGCTTCAGGAAAATCAGTGGCTGATTGCGTGTGATCGCCTCGACATGACCAGCCAGCATGGTGACCAGGGATGGGCGACTGAAACGGACCTTACGCAAGGTGCCGTGATCGGAAAGAAGGATATGCATGGCTTTTCTAGGATTGTTTGCTTGAATCGAATGGCCCTAGCCGCGATGGCTTGGTGCCATTACTGAGAACTCGCGACAGATGCCACCCCCCCACCCCGCTGGGCATCCATCCGCCGCAGCACATCCGCCAGGTTCTTCACCGGCTCGTTGCCGGGCGTATTGGGTAGCCGGAAGGCCAGCAAGCCAGCCTGGCGCACCGCGGCGTCGCGCTTTTTGTCTTGTTCTTCTTTGCCACGGTGGCTGCTGTCGTCCAGCTCAATCACCGCCACCACGCTCAGGTCTTTGCGACACACCACAAAGTCAGCCACCTTCTGGCGCATGGTGCCGAACAGCGCATAGTTCTGCTCGCCAGTTCCGCCCTTCACGCTCAGCAACTGGCTGAAACCCACCTGGGCTAGAACGATGAAGTCTGGCGACAGGTGCTCCACCAGCCGCCAGTAGCAACCCTGCTCACGTGCTGACAACAAGGTCGGCTTTTTCAAGCAGAAGCGCGCATTGCCGTAATCCATCGGCTTTTTAACCACCGACCTAAATACCAACTCAGGCGGAGCCTCGGGTACAGATGCCGTGCGCGGTTCCTGCCGACAGGCAGACTGCTTGCCACGGCCGCGAGTGCCGCGTCGCTGCTTGGGCATCATCACGGCCAGCACACCCACAATAGCCATGAAGATCAACGGCCATTTGATTGCCCCCATGATGGGCCCCATCAAGGATGGCGCAGGGATAACAACAGGCAGTGGTGGTACTTGTTGACTGGCAGCCTGAATTGGCTGCGGGGTAATAGGTTGCGCTGGCGGCAAGGCAGGTGTGGTGGGCACGGGCTGCAGTGTGGTCTGTGCCTGCGTGGCGGGCTGTACCACTTGGCTAGGCATGGGTTGCCCAGTATTCATCACCGTACAACCAGGGTAGTTGCTATAGATGGGCCGACCGGTTTGCGGGTCGGTACAGGTGTAAACCTGAGCGGCTGCGCTGGCGCTGGCCAACAGCAGGGATAAGGACAAAGCTTTAATCATCCAAATATCATATTGCTAAATCATAGCGGCCGCCAGGCAGGTAGCATGCCCACCGTAAGGAAACCCGTCACTCTCCTGAAAACTATCCCGATTCAATCTTTGCTTGAGCTTTGCCCGGCCTCATACATGGCGAAAAGATCATCGATAAGTAGTGTGAGAGCTTTACGCAGTTTATCAGCCTCACCTTCGATACGTTTGAACTCGTTTCTGGTCAAAACACCGTCCTCGATATCTACAGATATTTCCTCGATCAGGCTGCCAAACTCTTTGGACATCTTGCTTATGTCATTGACTATCGTGAGGGAACCGCTACGCCCAGCCTTGGGAATAGGAACAAAAAATCCACCAAACTCACTAGCAAGTGCATCCAAAATCCGTGAATTACCCGTTACCTTCATCAGCAGCTCTGCCTCTTGAAGCGACAGGTGGTGACTTTTGTCTTTGCTGACATTCACCTTATTCCTGAGCATTTGGGCACTTTTCAGACCTATAGCCTTAGCAAGGTGGTCCGTGTCTTTGTAGTCATGCACGGTGGCGTGCGCAGCTTCGGCAACTTTCATGTTTATGGCTCACTAAAACAAACGATGATTTCGACATACCACAATAGCATATTTGGTGTATCGAAACTGAATCGATCGAAGGAGTCACAATGAAAGTACGATTTACTAAGCCGCTTGGGAAGACAAAGCAATTGCCTGAGTTGGTGATCAACTGGCACATCACAGAAGCCTGCAATTATCGCTGCAGTTATTGCTATGCCCACTGGGAAGGGCGAGACCGAGAGGTAGTCCATGACATCCAGGCCTCCTCGCGGATGCTAGAAAATTTATGGCTTTACTTCCATCCAAAGAACCTTTCAAACCCACTGCGGCAACAGATGGACTGGCAAGGAGTTCGGCTCAATTTGGCAGGCGGTGAACCTCTTCTTTATCCGGAACGCGTTCACCAAATTCTGTCAAATGCCCGTGAGATCGGCTTTACCACCTCCCTAATCACAAATGGTAGCCTTTTGTCGACGGACCTTGCTCAACATCTTGCTCCAAACCTCTCCATGCTAGGGATCAGTCTGGACTCTGGAATCACGACGACCAACAAACTCATCGGACGGCAAAGTCGGCACGGTCAATTACTGTCGATCGAACACCTTCAAGACGCAATCAATGTGGCCAGGCACTGGAATCCAGAGCTAAAGACCAAGCTCAACACCGTCGTCAATGGTCTCAATTGCCACGAGGATCTCAGTACCGTGATCAGGTGCTTGGCACCTCAACGCTGGAAGGTGTTGCGAATGCTGCCCATCGTGACCAACCAACTGATGGTCAGCGATGCAGATTTTCAGGGGTTTGTGGCTCGTCATCGGGCGCTGAGAGACATCATGTGCGTCGAGGACAACACTGAAATGACTGAGTCCTACGTGATGATCGACCCGCTTGGCCGCTTCTTCCAGAATGCCTTAGGCCAATCCAGGTATCGGTATAGTCGCCCAATTTCGGAAATTGGCGTTGCTCAGGCATTTGCTACGGTTGGAGTAGACGCTGACAAATTCTGCGCGCGCTACCTTGCGAATGTCGAAAAGGCCATCGCATGAAACGCTACAGTACCTCAAAGGAGATCAACGCCCTAGTCCGCCAGTTGGTCCGAGATGGTTGGCAATTCCAGCGAGGTGGGCATCACGGCAAGCTCTACGCGCCCAACAGCGCAACCTGTTTAAGCGTACCTTCAACCCCGAGCGATCACAGAGCCTTTCTCAACTTTCGACAGGACGTACGTCGCATCCAACCCATGACCTAGCCACCAGCGGGTAACATACTGTCCACAGAGAGCGGTACAGACCAGTACTGTGCAGGTGGATCCTCAGATTCAGTGACCGGATCGAGGCGCTCCAGCCGGCGGTGCGGTGGGCCGAACTAGCCGCTCGCGCGCGAAACATGGCGGCGCGCTATTCAAAGCGACATGAATTGTATTTCATGCTATATAGATAGATAATATTCTAAAAAATGACAAATATTGTTTCATGCCGTCGTCTTACCTTGCTCGACCCGCCTTCGCCCCTTCCTCTTCCCTGGACTTTGCCTTGCATCCGTGGCAAGGGCGGTTTTGCCATCCGGCGACCGAGCGCGCCTTTCAGCGGCATCAGCTTCGTCATATCCATACCCAACTGTGCCTTCCCCTGAGTTTCGGTGCGGCCTTCTATATCGCCTTTGCCCTGACCGATGCCGCCGCACTGGGCTATGGCTTTCACACACTACAGCTGTTGCTGGCCCGCCTGGTGGCCGCCATCACGGCGACCGCCGGCCTAGTGCTGCTGACGCGCCGCCCCCACTCGCTCTCGCTGCCGGCGAGCATCGCCACTGTGATCGAGGTGGTGGGCGTGGCCACCTTCCTTCTGATCGTGCTGTACCGTCCAACTGAAGTTTCCAGGCATGCCATGTCCATGACCATCATGCTGGTAGTGCTGTACCTGTTCATCCCCAACCCCCTGTTGAACGTGGCCGGCATCGCCCTGACGGCGACGCTCGCCTTCCTTGGTCTGATCTGGCATCTAGGCACGTTGAGTCCGTCCGACCTAGTTACTATAAGCACGCTGTTATTGCTGACCAACACCTTCGGCCTAGTGGCCACTTGGCGCTATCAAGGCCCGTGGCGCGAGGAATTCTGCGCCCAATTCAGGCTGTACGCGCTGCTGGCCCATGACCCGCTCACCGGCTACCACAACCGGCGCTATCTCGATGAGCAGCGGTTGCAGCAGGAAATCGACCGGGCGCAGCGTTACGAGCATTGGCTGACCGTGGTCTTGTGCGATCTCGATCATTTCAAGCGCATTAATGGCAGCTGCGGCCACCTAGCCGGCGATGATGTGCTGCAGCAATTCGGCAAGCTGTTGCACACCACCACTCGCGGCCCGAGCGACCGTGCGGTGCGCTATGGCTGCAAAGAGTTTCTGCTGGTGTTGTCAGAGACCGATCTCGCCGGCGCCATGCAGTTGGCGGAACGCCAGCGCACGACCCAGGAAGTCCAGCCGCTTGCCCACCCGGAACAACGCCCGATCATGGCCACCGCCAGCTTTGGCGTAGTCGCGGTCAACTTTGGCGAAATCGGGAACGAACTTAGTCAGAAAGCCCTGATTGCCATCGCCGATGTCCTGCTGTACCGCGCCAAGCAGGCGGAGTGCAACTGCATCGAGGCCTTGGTGTGGGCGCCCGATGGCGATTACATCATTAGCCCGGAACACGGGCAGAACGAACGGGAACGCCAAGTTTGCTCCTGCCTCGCTCACTGATCCTTCTTCACAAGACTAAACCGAGCACCCTGCAGAGGCGCCCGCACACTCATGGAGCAAAGCATGAAACTCAAGAAGCTTGGCCTTACCCTGTCCGGTGGCGGCGGCAAAGGCTCCTATCAGATCGGGGTCTGGCAGGCTATGCGCGATCTCGGACTGGACAGCCAGTTGAGCACCATTTCCGGCACCTCGGTTGGCGGTCTCAACGGAGCCATGTTCGCCCAAGACAAGTTCGACCAAGCCAAGTCCATGTGGTTGAACATTGAAAGCCGCAACATGCTTTCCATACAAGACGTCCCAGGACTGGCTTCACGCCTGACTGCGCTGACCGCCGGTGGCATGATTTCGCCAGTACTCAGTCAATTCATCCGTACCAAAGGCCTCTTCAAGCCGGATGGCCTCAAGAGCTTGATTGACGAAGGACTCGATGCAGGCCAACTGGCCTCCTCGGCCCTGCCGCTGACAGTGGCGCTACACAATACCGAGGCCAACCGGGTCGACTACCTGCAGGTGCGCGACGCACATACCGCCGCCGACATGCTGCTCGGCACCGCCGCCCTGCCGATGATCTTCGACGAGGTACGCATCCACGGCAGCACCTACAGCGACGGCGGCTTCTACTGGGGTCTGCCGCACAAGAACGTCGACAACACCCCGATCATTCCGCTGATCGAAGCCGGCTGCGACACCATCATCGTGGTGTATCTGTCACCCGACGACCTGAGCATCGACCCGCGCCACTATCCAGGCGTGCGCATTCTGCCGGTGATGCCGACCAGCAGTCTGGGCGGCGTCACCGCCACCCTCGATTTCTCCAACGAGGGCGCAGCCCGGCGCATGGAGCAGGGCTACAACGACGGTCTGCAGCTATTCCGCCACCTAGAACTGTTCCTCAGCAACGAGGCCCAGTACGAAGCCCTCTGGGAGCGCGTGCGCCTGAGCGCCGAGGAAGAACGCAAGAGCGCCGAGCAACTGCAGGCCATGGATCGCCAGCACAGCCAGACGGTCGACGACATCCACGACTTCGACCGGACGATCCGCCGCGATGACTTCAGCCAGAAGCTCGATCTGGCAGACGACGACGAAACGCCGTTGGCGCTCGACCAGCTCGCTCTGGAAAACACCGCACTGCTCGCCGACATCGAACGCCGCCAGATCGAAAGCGCCGTCGACGACTTCCTCACCCAGAACGCCAACAACCGCCGCAAGGTGGAAGGCGCCGTGCTGGACGCCCTCAGCGCACTGTCGCCGGTTGGCGGGCGCGCCAGTCATCTGCGCGAGCAGGGTTTTCTGTCGCGCTTCATGGGTGCCATCACCGGCAAGAACCAGCAGATTGCCGCCGAGAACGACCGCGACCTGGCCCAGGCGCAGTTCGCCGCCCTGCGCCTGATCGCTGCCGTACAGGAAAAGGGCGCGATCACTCTCGAATTCGCCTGCGCCATGCAGAATCACCTGAATAGCGCCGTTGTCGAGATCCAGCGTCTGGGCGAGCGCCACAATCGCGACCTACACCGCGTCTACCGCTCGCTGGCCGGCGTCTACTGCAAGCTGCGCGAGCGTCTCAGCCAGCATGAAGACCGCCTGAGCGCACTGGAGCGCCAGAGCCGTCTGCACCACTGGCTGCTGCACTCCAACCAGCCGCGCCTCGACGGCAAGCCGCTGGCCAGCCTGCAGGTACCGCTGCGCCTGGCCTGCCTTGCCAACGATTTCTATCGCCTGACCGAGGGCAACTGGTCGCCGGCCGAACTGGTCAGCCTCAAGGAGATTTGCATCAAAACCGGGCTGGACGACCAGCAACCGGTACGAATCGCCGACTTCTGCCAGCAACTGAGCGAACAGCCCGAATGCACATGGGCCATGACCGAACGCTTGGTGATACTCCCCGAGGCCGGCCACCAGCCCGGTCAGCCGGCCCGCTGGCTGCGCGATCTGCGCAATCACAGCGCCGAGCCGGTGAACAGCGAGCAGGCCCTGGCGCTCTGGGGCTATGACGCTGCTACCGAGCTGCCGGCCTGGGACTTTCTCGCCGAGCTGCTCTATCACCTTAAGGTCGCCGGCTTTTCGGTCGTGCATGGTAGCGATCTGAGCCGTTTCAAGGCTGGCTGGATCGACCAGCTCAAGGTACTCGACGAACTGGTCGGCGAGAAGATACTGCCGGAAAGCTTCGCCAGCGAAATCACCGAACTGCGTCAGGCCATTGACGGCTTCCGCCTCAAGGTGCCGCTGATCGGCAAGTTCAGCGTCGGCAAGTCCACCCTGCTCAACTGCTGGCTGGGCGAAGATATCCAGAAGGACGACCTCGGCGCCTGCACCAGCCTGGCCACCGAATTCCATTACGCCCTGCCGGGTGAAGAGAAGCTGGTGATCCACTGGCTGGACGACGTACACAGCGGCCCCCTGCACCGCGAGGAGCGCGAACTCTCCTTCTACCGGGCACTGCTGGAAAACCCGCGCACTGCCGTACAGCCGCCACTGTTCGTCGAGCTGCATCTCAACCGCAGCGCGCTGGCCCGCCACCCGGATCTGATCCTGGTCGACACTCCCGGGTTCGGCTCCAACAACGGCAACCACGAACGCGCCCTGCAGCAGTACATCGGCGAGGGCGTCGCCTGCATCCTCTGCGTCACCCGCACCAGCCAGGTCGGCATCGACGAACTGGGCTTCATCAACCGCCAGCATTCCCTAGGCCAGGACTTCTCCCTGCTGGTCTGTCAGGAGGCGCTCAACACGCCGAGCCAGCGCGATGAGCTGCGCCGCTTGCTGGCCGAACAGGCCGGGCTCGACTCCAGCCAGCTGGTACGCGGCTGCTCGGCACGCGAGGGCGACCTGAGCGGCTTCGATGACCTGCTCGCGCAGCTGGAAACCCGCAAGGCCGCTCTCTTCCACCAGCATCTGGCACCACGAGTCGAGAACCTGCGCGTACAGGCCGAGCGACTGATCCGCCAGCAACTGGCACTCGACACCACCCGCGACGAGCTGCTCGAAAGGCGCAAGCTGCTCGACCGCAACCGCACCCGCCTCGAAGAGAACTACGCAAGCGAAAAGGAAAACCTGTTGCGCGACTGCCGCGGCCCTATCACACGCCAGGTGCTCGCCACCGTCAACAGCTACCTGCGCAGCCGGCGCAACGCCTATGCGCAGATGCTGCTGGCCGGCCAGGGCATCGGCCCGCTGCTCACCGCCGATGCGCGCAACGCCTGCCAGCTGGCCGTCGAACAGAGCCTGACGCCACGCTTCAAGGAAGCCTGCCAGAACCTCGGCAGCCATATCGAACTGGGCGCCTTCGACGGCCCGCTGCTGGCCGGTGAAGGCCCGGCTGGCATCGAACAGGATCAGGGCGTCGGCGGCGCTGCAGCGGGGGCCGCCGCCGGCGCCGCCATCGGCAGCATGCTGCCGGTGGTCGGCACCCTGGTCGGTGGCTTAATCGGCGGCATTATCGGCCTGTTCGCCTCGCGCAGCAGCAAAGAAAGCGAAGCAGAAGGCAAGGCTAACGAAGCCATCGAGTCGATCATCAGCCAGCTGCAGTCGGCAATTCCCGACCTGCTGGTGAAACAGTCCAGTCAGTTCCTCGCCAGCATGCACGAGAAGATCACCAAACAGCTCGATACCCAGAGCGAGAACATCAGCCGTATCGACGAACAACTGAGCGCTGACGAACAGCTCAAGCAACAGATCCAGCAGCGGGCTGCGCAGGCCCTCGACCAGGTGGCCGAACTGGTCGCCCAACAACCGGCACTGGCTGCCTGACCGGAGTTCACCGCATGACCCTCGACGTCATTTTCACCCTAGACGAGCTGGAGGCTGCCGAGGCAGCCTCAGCCAACCCCTATCTGAGCAACCCGGCACGCGGCCTGCAGCTGCTCACCCGTCTGGTCGGCCAACCTGCTGCGCAGGAAGCGCAGCGTGCCCAGCTCGCCCGTCTGCACACCCTGATCCACCAGGACTTCATCGCCCTGACCGCTCGCGGCAGCTATCCCGGCGAAGCCCAGGCCCTGCGCCAGCTGCTGGGGCTGGAGGAAGCCCTGGAAAATCTCGCCTTGTTCCCGGACCTGGCCAGCAAGACCGTGGTCGGTGTCGGTGGCGGCTTCAGCGCCGGCAAGTCGCGCTTCCTCAACACCCTGCTCGGCGTCGACCTGCTGCCCGAATCGCTGGAGCCGACTACCGCGATCCCCAGCTTCATCACCCGCGGCGAGGCCGATATCGTCGCCCTCAACACCTTCAACCAGCGCATCCCGCTGGACCACGATGCCCTGCAGGCGATCACCCACGCCTTCAACGAGCACTATCGCGACAGCCTTGGCGAGGGCTTCGGCTTCGCCCATATCCTCAAGCTGCTGATGCTGCACCAGGCGCAATTGCCGTGGGACAACCTCGCCTTCCTCGACACCCCCGGCTACAGCAAGGCCGACACCGAGGGCGCCGCGCTGACTGACCAGGACATCGCCCACCGGCAGCTTAGTGAAGCCGACCAGGTGCTCTGGCTGCTCAGCGCTAAAAACGGCTCGATTCGTCAAGACGACCTGGAGTTTCTGCGCACCCTCGACCATTCGCGACCGATCTTCTTCGTCGTCACTCAGGCCGATCTGGTTGGCGAGGCGCGCATCGGTGCGATCCTCGACAGCACCCGCCAGGCCATCGAGCAGGCTGACATCCCCTGCGCCGGCCTGATGGCCTGGGCGGCGCCGCTGGGTACGGAACAGGGCGAACTGATTGCAGGGGACGATATTCGCGACTGGCTTGAGCAACTGGACGGAGAACTCAAATATACCCGGCATCGCCGCACCTGCGAGCGGGTGCTGGACGGCTATATCCACCACAACCAATACAGCCTAGCCGGCAGCCGCAAGAAGCTCGCCCTACTCAACACCCTGCTACCGCTGGCCGATCAGTTGCCGGAAGGTGAACGCAACACCTTGCGCGAACTGATCCAGGAGCAGCAAAACAACCAAAAAAGCTTCACCGATCTTGTCAGCGCATTCTCGGCACTGAAAAGCGACATGCTCGCCGCTGTTGTGCAGGTCGTAGGTGATCTGGCTATCGATGCGCCATCCAGCGAAGAGACCCTCCTGAAAGCGCTGAAATACCACGATAACGGCAAACACGAGCTGGCCCTGGCTTGCTTCCAAGACGCTGCGGAGCTTGGCCATCCAGCCGCCCAGTTCAATCTCGGCCTCTATCACACCCAGGGGCTCGGCACGCCCAAGAGTGACCAGCAAGCAATCGCTTGGTATCGCAAGGCCGCAGAGCAAGGTCATGCAGGTGCCCAATTCAACCTCGGCACCCACTACGGCAGCGGCTGCGGAGTAAAGAAAGATAGTTCTCAAGCTGTATTCTGGTACACCAAAGCCGCCGAGCAGGGACATGCTGACGCGCAATTCAATCTGGGGGAGTCCTATGCCAATGGCGAAGGAGTCCCGCGCAACGAGCAAAAGGCCATTGCGTGGTATCAGATAGCCGACGCACAGGATCATCTGGCGGCACAATTCCAGCTTCTCCAGCTGTCCGCCCGCCAGGGAAACAAGGACTCCCAGTTCGCGCTGGCAATCTGCTACGAGAAAGGCAGAGGGACAGTAAAAGATATTAAAAAATCGGTCGAGTGGTACAGGATAGCCGCCAAGGCAGGCCACCCCGATGCACAGTTCAAGATTGCAGAGCACTATCTGTCTGGCGAGATCCTGCCCAAAAACTCAGCCCACGCCAAGAGCTGGCTGGAGAAATCGGCAACACAGGGAAATTCAGCAGCAATAGCCCTGTTGAAAAAGTTCGAAAAGGCCACCTGGGCACGCAGGTATGATCCATTCAACTGGGGCAAATGAAGCCAACTTTCAGTTTCACAAAGGAATGCTTTACCCATGCAAGATTACGAACTTTCCCTACAGGCATTGCTACCTCACGCCCCCACCCTCGACGCCGAACAGTTCGGCAAGCTGCAGAGCTTGATCGACGGCCTGCAGGACAACCTCAATTCGGTGCGTGAGGAAGGCCGCAATCTACGCATCGCCGTGGTCGGGCAGATGAAGGCCGGCAAGTCCTCCTTCCTCAACGCCGCCATCTTCGAGCGAGATCTGCTGCCCAAGGCCGATATACCGATGACCGCTGCGCTGACCAAGATCGTCTACGCACCAAAGACCCGCGCCGAAGTGGTGTTCTACAGCGCCGACGACTGGGCCGATATCGTGCAGCGCGCCAGCGAGTATCCGCGCTACTACGCCGAGGAAGAGCGCAAGCTGATGGAGGAGCGGCAGCCGCAAGGCAGCCCCTTTGCCAAGGGACTCTCCACACCGTCGCAGAAGGAGGTCGATGCGCGTATTCCGCCCGCCATCAAGTCGTCGCGGGAGCTGGTGGGAAAGGCCTATCAGCAGCGTCTGAACGTACAGGAATACCTGGGCAAGACCCATACACTGGAAGACATTGACGGCGCCGAAAACCTGGCCACCGCCCTGCAAGAATACGTCGGCAGCCAAGGCTGCTATACCGCCATTACCAAGATGAGCGTGCTGCACGTCGACGACCCGCGCCTCGAAGGTCTGGAGATCATCGACACCCCCGGCTTCAACGACCCGGTTGTTTCACGCGGGCAGATCACCCGCAGCTATCTCAGCCAGTGCGATGTGATCTTTCTGCTATCGAACGTCGGCCAGTTCCTCACATCCTCCGACATGTCGGTGCTTCGCGAGCAGCTGCCCGAGGCCGGCATCGACGACAAGGCGGTGTTCCTGGTCGGCTCGCAGCGCGACCTGGCCCTGCGTCAGGATCGCGGGATCGCCGCCACCGCCAGCAAGCTGACCGAACGCCTGCCGCCCGAGCAGCGCAGCGGCCACCGTGCGGCAGCCATGATGCAACTGCTCGACAAGAAGCTGACCGAGCTAGCCAACCTGACTCTCGATCTGCAGATCAACCAGCCCAGCCAGGACGAGAAAACCCGGCGCATTCTCGGCGCCGTCAAGCAGACCGCGCCGCGCTTCGTCTCCAGCTGGGCATGGATGGTCGCCGAACGCTTCGACAGTCTGTCCGACGACGACAGCTACCACCTGAACCAGCTCTGCACCGCCACCGGCTACCCGTTCGCCCCGGACAGCCTGCGCCAGCTCTCCAACATCCCGGCGCTGCGCGATGAGATGCTTGCCCAGCGCCAGCGCAAGCAGCAACTGCTGTCCGGCAAGGAGCAGGCTCTGGTAGATGGCGTGCGCGAGGGTGCGCGCAAGGGGCTGCAGAAGATAGCTGAAGAGCTAGCCAGTCGCAGCGAGCGTATCCGCATCAGCAATATCGGCGAGCTGGAAAAGACCGAGCAGGACATCCTCAAGCGTATGAGCGGCGGCAAGGCCAAGCTGGAAGACGTGTTCGACGAGCAGTTCGTCAAGATCAGCCAGCAATTCGCCCTGCTCAAGACCGAGATCCGCGCCCAGGCACAGAAGTACAGCCAGGTCGTGGTGCTCAAGGAAAGCAAGACCGAGTCCTATGAGGTGTCCACGTCGCGCTGGTACAAACCATGGACATGGGGCGACACGGAAACCCGTTACCGCGACGTGGTCACCGTCTACGCCAGCGCTCAGGATGCCATCGAACAGGTCGAGTCCTTCGCCATCCAGACCACCCAGTCGCTGCAGAAGGCCATTCTCGACTGTGTCGATCTAGATAGCCTGCGCCGCAAGGTCGGCATCGCGGCGATGGGGTTGTTCGATACCGGCGATGCCAGCTTCGACGCCGAGCTGATGCTGGCCGAGGTCAATAAGAGTCTGCGGCGCATCACCATTCCGGATGTCCGCTTCGGCAACAAGGACTACAGCCGCGCCATCATCAAATCCTTCGGCAAAGGCCGCGTCTCCGAATACAAGATCGACGGCCTCAAGGAAGCCCAGCGCGAGGCGGTAGCCGCAGTGATCACCGACCTGGAGGCCGAGGTCGATCGCAAGGTCAAGGCCATCGAGGCCAGCCTGAACAGCACCAGCCAGACTTTCGTCACCGACATGAGCTGCGACATCCAGCAGAGCCTGAGCCAGCTGCGCGCCGACATCGCCAACAAGGAGCAGACCATCCGTCAGATTGGCGAAGCCCAGCAGGCCGTGAGCGCCGCGCTGGTCGCGCTGTAAGGGTGCCCCAGGCATGTGGTGCATTGGGCAAGTCCGGGCACCACGTGGCCATTTAAGACAACAGGCGCAAAACAGGAACAAGGCCTGAAATGTCGATCCTCAACAAGTTGAAAAATGCCAGCGGGTAGAAGTCCAACTGCCTGCTGGAAAACTATCCGCTGGCCGGCGAAAGCATGGAGCTGCACCGGTAATACCTAGCCGCCGTGGTCATCTCCAGCGGCCAGCGGATGTGGAGTCGAGGCCATTACAGAGAAAGCAGCAGCACTACCGGAAGGATCCGCGCCTGGTCACCTTTTGGTCACTGCGGCGTCAATCGCAGTCAAACAAGAGCGTAATGCAGCACCAGATGGCACGCAGCGCGGTCTGGGTAGCCTGGTTGAGCAGCAGGTGGGCACTGGGGGGATCAGCGGTACGCAGCTGTAGCCGTGGTACTGGGCAGGTCGCAGAAGAGGTCGGTGCGGATGCGGCCCCTGCTCCGTCCGGCGGTACTGCCCCGGACGCGCAGTTTTTCGCCAGAGAGGACGCGTGGTGGCTGATGCTGGCGGAGAGCGAGGGCTGGTCGTGCGCCGGGCGGCTGAGGCTTAGGAAGGAGTATTCTAGATTTGTCGAGTAGACTCAATGACGCGACGACAGACATCATAACAGTCATCAACGTGTGAGTTACCTACGTATTTCATGGCTCCAAATCCAATTGCCGCGTTTACAGCCCAGCCAACGAGAGGAACAAACTTTAAGACCTGCTTGGTTACAGCACGGCCGGCAACTTTTTTAAGAGCTTGAAGAATTAATTGCTTAGTAACTTCAGTCCCAACCATTGCTAGGCCAGCGCGCTTTATCACCTGAAAGATTATTTGCTTAACTGCCGGATCATAACCTTCGATTTGTTCACTTGTTAACCCAAATTTCCTATTAATAGCAGGAATAAGCTCAAGAAGAATTGCCACATCAGCAGCGACATCTACACCGGGAGTTGGAATTGCAGAGGTTCCAGCTGAAAGGGTAGCTCGTTTTGTAACCATTGACTTACTTTCTTCTCTAAGTCGATCTAACTCGGCGATTGTCATGGGGATCATGTTTTTCCTTTCTTAAGGATAAATTTGCAGTGCTTTTCTAGGTAATCTATTGCTTAAATTATTTATTTACTTCTTAGTAACCTTTAACTCTGGCTTTACTTATAAACTATTGAATTGAATGATCTTTTCATCAACCTCAGCTACTGAGATGGCAATTCACAAACATCTGCAAATGCTTGATGTGAGCTCTAGTATTTTAATAGATTTATTGAGTAGGAATATATTTTTGTGTGAATATAGTCATGCGTTTTAATTTTATTGACTTTTTCTATCACAAATAGTACTGATAATTTTATATGCGGAATGTTTTTCGATGAAAACTTTCTAAGGCTAATATTTATTGCTGAAATGAAATATATTGCTGACTTGCTGTGGCTACCTGGTTTATTACAATATTTCTAAGTACCAAAGGCTCTTTCACAATAATATTCTCACCTCCGGCCAACACCCACCTCAGCAACTGTCCACTTGATGGCATCGTCACCGTAAGCAGGGAACCAGCCTCCCCATTGTCCAGCGGCTCCAGCTTCTGGCTTTCATGAAGCTTGCAGTCACGTACCAGGTCCTCCACATAGCCGCGAACAATGGCTTTCAGGGTGATGGTTTCTCCGTTGGCAAAATCAGCGCGCCCGGCAGCGATGTGCTGCTCGAAGTCGAAACCAGGGTTACTGCGTGCAGGTTCTGCCTGCAGTGCGGCGCTACGGATGCGGTCGATGGCGTAGAGCCGTTCTTCCGGCTCATCGTTTTTCAGGGCAAACAGGTAGATGCGCGGGCCGCGTTGCATGATGCCTTGTGGGTGCAGGGTAGGGGTGCTGCTCTTTTCCTGGCGATCGCGGTAGTTGACTTGTAGTGCGCGTTTTTCTTTCAGGGCGCGCAACACGGTGCTGAATACCTGCGGATTAATCTCGGCAGGTTGCAGCCGCAGGGAGTCTGGCAAAATGCACAGTTTACTTTCATCCAGCCTGATGCCGTGTTCATCCAGTTTTAGCCGATTGAGCAACTTGGCCAGTTCTGTGCTGGTGACGATACCTTCCAGTTCGCGTTTCAAGTGGACGATAAAGTAGTCCCACATACTGTCATCAATCTCGTCGGCATCTTCGATGCGCAAGTAGCTTGGCTGTTCGCTGGTTCCATCCAGTTTACGGACCCGTCCTTCTTGAACCAGCAATTGCAAATCGCGCTGCAGGGTACGGGTATGGCGGGTGCTGTCCTGGTCGAGCTGATCCAGCTTGTTGCGGATTTCCTGGATGGTGAGTCCGTGTGGATTGGCAGTTTCGTCACCGGGTAGCAGGCGCTCGATGCTGTTCAGTCGTTCCGTGCGGTCTTGTGATAGCGACATGTGTTGTTACCCGATTGCCTTGTTGGTTTTAAGCATAAAAAATTGTCGCGACATACCTTGTCGCTCAGGCTGTGTCCTGCATGTTTGCCGCCAGTTGCTCTGCCGCGGCATGAGTGAGGACCAGTGATACCGACAGCAGGCCACGCGTCATGCCCACAAATAGCTTGGCGCGTTCGCTGCGGCTGAGCTCGACAAAGTCAACTTCAGTCAGGATGACGGCGCTGGCAGATTGCCCTTTGAAGCGATACACCGAGTCCAGCAACAGCAGGCCCTTGGTCCATTTGGCTTGGCCGTCTTCGGTAAATTGGCCGGTGTAGCGCTTGGTGCTGTAGCCGGCCAGCGTGTCTTGCCGAAGCAGCCGGGAATGGTGGATACCTTTGGTGCTTAATACAGCGATATTGGTGATGTCATGACCCTGCGCGCATTGGGCTTGAATGGCGTCTTCGGTTTTTTGCAGCAAGTCCTCTTCGCTACCGTCGTATAGGTAAAACTCAGGTAACTCCCCGCGCCAGGGGCTTTTGGACTTGATGGTGTCTTTCGCCAGGCCAAAGGCATTGATGGCGCGGCAGACCATTTGCGGGCTGCGAAAGTTGTCCATGCAGCTAATTTCAACTGCATCGGCCAGCTGGTATGGCGGTCGCCCATAGAGACATTGGTCGGTGTCTTCCAGCAGATATAAGCGGCCCTGTTGGCTCAGCAGGGTAATCAGGCCATCCAGCCATTCGGGTTGCAGATCTTGTGCCTCATCCAAGATGAGCAAGTCCAAATTACCCTGCTGCTTGGCCAGTTCTTGCAAGTAGTGCTGCTCGGCTTGCTGGAATGTGGCCGGGTCCTGAAAATCCGGTGCCGGGTGCTGCTTGCGGTAGGCCTCAATGCAGAGCGCGTGAAAGGTGCTGCATTGCTCGGGGGCGATGCGTGACATCTGCTCGGCAAGTGGCCGGTTGAAGCAGACGTACCGTGCTGAGAGCCCCTTTTGTTTGGCCTCTTGCAACAGGGCAATGGCCAGCTGGGTTTTGCCGGATCCGGCCGTAGCCTGAATGCGGTAGCGGCGCGATGGCGCCTGTATGCGTGGCACCCAAGTGGCCAAGCCATCGGCCAGCCCCTTGATGGTCTGTTGCAGTTGGCCTTGCAGGCTGGCGATATCTGGCTGCAGATCCAGTTGGTTGCTCAGGAAGGCTCTGACCTGATCTGCGGTGCTGCTCGGCAGGCCCAAGGGCAGTAGCTGCGTGATGCGAGCCGGCAGGTTGGGATAATCCTGGCTGTCGTAAATGCGCTCTCGTGGGATGCCGACAATACGGGAGGCAGTGAGGTGGAAATCCGGCAATACCAGGCAATTGCTTACTGAAGCGTTCAGTTCGGCCTTGGCTAGCAACTGGCGCATTGCACCGTATTGCACCTTGACCTGAGCGGCGACATCTCGCTGACGGGTTCCATAATCTTTCAGCAGTTTCTCTTCGCAAATGTTCAGCACACCGGCTTTGACTTCGACCAGCAGCAGGTCGCCGGCACGATTCATGATGATCAGGTCTATCTCGCCGTGACAGTCACGTTCTTCATACAGGCTATGCCATTCCACGTTATGGAAGATGGTATAGCCATCTGGCAGCGTCTTTTGCAGCAGTTCCAGTACATCCATTTCACGGCGATAGCCGATGGAATTTCGTGTATTGCCCAACAAGTCCGGAAGAAGCGTGGCCATGCGATGACATCATTTTATGGTTACGGCATAACCATATCAGAAGCTAACAAAATTTACGTTAGTTAAATTGCATTAATTTTGATGCCTTGCGACAAGGTTTGTCGTAGGTCAATGTCATGATGTGTCTGTCTTGATGAAGGGGTGGGCATATGTTCCGAGAGCAGAGACAGTCACGAGAGGGTGATCCGGGCTGGACAGCAATTGCCGTGTTGTTGTTTGTCGTATCCCTGTTTGTGCCAGGGCGCTTTGTCAGCAAGTGGTTTCAGGTGCTGGCCGCGGTCTTGCTTGCCATCACCTGCCCATTGCTAGGTGTTCCACTACTGCTTTACTTCGTCCTGTCGCGCTAAGGGGAGAGTTGCATGCCAGTTCCAATCGGCCCGCTCAAATTTGTCTGCCCGCGCTGCCACTGGCAGCGGACCATCCATATGACTTCTGACGTACTTATTCAGCCGGCTTGGGCCAAACAGTGTCCTCAGTGCGGTTTTGCCCCGCTAAAAGCCGAGGCGGGTAGACGACTGCCTGGCGTACTTGGTCATGTCGTTGAGCGTGTATTGCGCAAATTCGTGTAGTCCGGGGCTCGCATGAGTACACCACTAAACACCGGCATGACCTGTTGTCTAGCATCGGTTGAGCATGCCCAACTGATAAGCGTATTTGCCAGCAAGCCACTTTCAGAAATCCCCTTGATTGACCTGCGGAATGCCTTGCGTATTTACAAAGTCAGCTTCGCCGACGGTATCAGCAAGGTCGGTGATGAGATGCCTGCGCTGGCCCTTCTAGCATTGCGTGAAATGCGGCGGCGGATTTCTTGCTGCTAACCGTGGTTTGAATGAAATTGTGGATTTAACGATGGGGAACGTCGCAGGCAGGTCTGTCCCACTCTACTACTGGAACTATCGTCTGGTCACCCTCTGGTCACTGCTGCGTCAATCGCAGTCAAACAAGAGCGTAATGCAGCACTCTGACAAGCAAGGCACACACTTAGATAGTGCAGATTAAGTTCAATATTTTCAGTAACTTACCCATCATTGCGTAATGATAAATGGGAACTGATCTACGTGTTCGATTCCCATCGCCCGCTCCACACCGAATTCCTGTAGATCCTTTGATCTGCAAAAGAAAAAAGCCAACCGTCACCGGTTGGCTTTTTTCTTGTCTGGTCGATATCTGGTCAGAGCTGGGTCAGGCTGTAGCAAACAGCACCCTGCGTGATCCAGGTGGAAGCACTGCTCGGCCAAAGTTGCTTCTCAGCGGCATGGTGGGTTACGGCTGGTTTGCACATATTTTCGGACATGCTTCGATGCTATGCGATTCTTTCGATGCTATGCGATTCTGTAGTGCCTACCCTAGTTGAATTTGAGCAACGTCACTCAGGGCTTAGTGCTTGACCCTTGATTCATGGGGAGCGGAATAGACTACTCCTTGGCAATGTATGCGGCGGCTTTTTTTAGGATGTCGCGCTCCTTGCTACCCGAGCGGATTCAAGTAGACGACGGCAGTGAATTTATTCCCCAGGCATGGAATCAATGGGCATATGAACAGAGCGTAATATTAGATTTATCACGATCAGGGAAACCTACGGATAATCCCTTTATCGAGTCGTTTTACAGCAACCCACGGGATAAGTACCTGAACGTGCATTGATTTCTGCCAGTGGAAGATGCACGAGGACAGATTGAGAATTCGCAGCGGAATTACAATGAGATCAGCCCGCATGGTTCACAATGCGATCAAACCCCAAGCGAGTTTCGACTAACTCATCTTGAAACCGGAAATCTCCAGCTTGGTCTGCTCGATCAGCCGGGAAGACGTCGCGATACTTATCAAGCCGCACTCTGCTAGTGCTATCTACAAAAGTAAGGCTACACTATGCCAAATGAGATAGTCCGAGGAGACAACCACTTGAGCCGGCCGACCTTTTCTTCCCATGCCCCGTTGCAACGCATCCTGATTTTGATTCCGTCGGCCTACCTGTTTTATATCAACCAGGGTTTGGCCCTGCGTGAAGCCTTCGTCCAAGCTGGCGTGGATTCTTTGCTACTGGTCGATGGCATGGGGGATGATTCACTACGCGCCACTCTCGCCAGCTTTTCACCGCAAGCAGTGATGTCGATCAACCATGCGCGCCCTGCGGTGCTCGACCGCTTTCCTAACATCCGCCACCTGCGCTGGATTCAGGACAACCAGTTCGGCCAGGAAGACTATCGCCAGCAAGCGGCACACTCTCAAAGCGATATCTGCTATTTCGCTACCACTCGGCTGAAAAACGTCATTCCGCTGCAAGGCCGCCACTACACCGGTACGCTGCGCTTTGCGGCCAAGCCGGCCGGACAGCCGGTTACCGAAGAGCCTGCGGCAGCTTTCTCTCTAGTGGGTTACATTCCGGCAGCGACCTTGTTGGATGCCTGCTTTCAGATCAGCACCGAGCAACGTTTTACCGGTTGGGACTATCTGGATTATCTCGACCGTACGCAACAACACTCACTGGATACGGCACTGGAGGCTCTGGACGACCTCGTTGAAACCTTTCTACAGCAGCAAGGCACCCGCTCGTCCTGCCTGCCACCGGAAGCGCTGCGTCTGCTCCGCGAAGAGTACTTCCGCGCCTTCAACCGCCTGCGCCTGACGCGCCAAGTGCTGTCGCTAGGCCAGGGCTGCCGCATTTACGGCACACCAGAATGGCTGAGCTGGGCCGAATTTCAGCCGTTCTTCCACGGCCCCCTGGTGACCCGGCAGGAAAACGACGCCGTATTCCGTAGCACCGCCATCAACCTGCATAACGGCGGCACGCTGTCCCACCCACGGGTGTTCGAATGCATGGCCGCCTGGGGCGGACCGCTGATGGCCAACCACACCCCTGCCGAACCAGAGCTTGGTTTTGAACCGGACGTCCATTTCGTCGAATTCGACTTGGCTAGCTTCAACCACGGTGCCATACCGCTTCTGGAAGATCCGTCACGCCGCCGCGCCATGAGCGCTGCCGCCCATCAACTGATCAGCCAGCGGCACACCTGGGTGCACCGTGTGCAGCAGATCATGAAGGACTTACAACAATGAAGCCGTGGATCCTGCTGGTAGGGACCAGCTTCAGCGCCGCCCCGCTGCTACAGGCACTGCGCGACATGGGCTTTGCCGTTGCAGTGTGTGGTGCGCTGCCAAATGACCCCTGCGTAGCCATGGCCGATGCCTACCACCAGCTCGACTACGCGGACCGCGAGGCGCTACTGGAGCTGGTACGTCGCAAGGGCTACCGCTACTTGTGCCCAAGCTGCAACGACTACGCCTATCTGTCTGCCTGCTACGTGGCGGACCAGTTGGACTTGCCCGGCTACGACCAGCCGCACCATACCACCATCCTGCACGACAAGGCAGCCTTCCGTGCCCATGCGCAAGCCATCGGCCTGCAAGTACCGCGAGCATGCCAAGCAGACGACGACACCCTCCGGGAAACGCTACGCCTGCCCCTGCTGGTCAAACCCACCGACAGCTTTAGCGGGCGCGGCATTCAGCGCATCACCGAGCATGACCAGCTGACCGATGCCATCACCCAGGCTCGGCAAACCTCGCGCTGCGGCAGCGTGGTAATCGAAGAATTCATTGAGGGCACTCTGCACAGCCATTCTGCCTTCATCCAGGATGGTCGAATCCTGCAGGACGTATTCGTCGACGAGTTCTGCCTGCGCCACCCATACCAAGTGGACTGTTCTAACGCACCTTCCCGGCTAAGCGATGCTGTCCGCGAACGCATGCGGCAGCAAATCCTGCTTCTGGTCGACTCGCTGCAGCTGTGCGACGGCCTGCTGCATACGCAGTTCATCGATCACCACGGTGAACCTTACCTGATCGAGCCGATGCGGCGCTGTCCCGGCGACTTGTATTACCATCTGGTACAGCTAGCCACCGGCATGCCTTATGTAGACAACTATGTAGCACCGTTTGCTGGCAGGCCGCTACAAACCGGTGGTCGCGAACAGCAGCAATACTGGGCACGACACACCATCAGTTTTGCCCACGACAGCGTCTTCTACTCACTATCGCCCCGCTTCCCACAAGCCCTTGATCTGCGGATATACCCGCTAGCCGACAGTGGCAGCACTATCAAGGCAGCCCCTTATGGCAAAGCAGCCATCGCATTTGCCCGCCTGCCCGATCTGGCAAGCCTTTTTAGGCTGACCCCACAGCTGGGCAATCTGTTTGCGGCCAACCTTCCGGAGCGTCACCATGACTGAGCTTGTTTCTAGCCCTACAGCTCTGCTGCAAATCGGTTTCATCGGCGGAGGCATCAATTCAGCGGTTGGCCGCGCTCATTTCGGTGCCATCCAGCTGGATGGCCTGTACCATCTGGCCGCTGGCTGTTTCAGCCGCGATGCGGCAACCAACCACGATAGCGCGCGTTTTTACGGAGTGGCGCCAGAACGCACTTACCCCAGCGTGGACGCCATGTTGGCTGCCGAAGCCGGCCGGCTGGACGCGGTGGTAATCCTCACCCCCACCTCGGACCACCTACAGCCCCTGCTGGCAGCACTGCAAGCAGGACTAGCGGTAATCTGTGAAAAAGCGCTGGTAGCCAGACTGGACGATGCTCATCAAGTGCAGACCGCGCTGGAACAGACGCAGGGCTTCCTAGCCATGACCTATAATTACACTGGTTACCCGGCCCTACGCGAGATGAGAGCTTTGCTCAATCGCGGACGGCTGGGTAAGCTGTGCCACCTCCGGGCAGACATGCCGCAGGAGGGCTTCCTGCGCCAGGACCTGCAAGGCAAACCGATGCAACCGCAAGCCTGGCGTCTGCGCGACAGCAGCATTCCTACCGTGCATCTAGACCTCGGCACCCATCTGCACCAGATCGTACACTACCTGACCGGCTTGCAAGGCGAAAGCGTAGCCGCGTTCCATGCCAGCTACGGCCACTTTCCCGAAGTGGTGGATTACGTTAACGCCTCAGTTACCTACCCCGACGGCGTACACGGCAGCTTCACCTTTGGTAAAACCATGCTGGGCCAGCGCAACGGCTTGCAGATCATCCTCTATGGAGATCAGGCCAGCGTAACTTGGCTACAAACTGAACCGGAGCTTCTACGGCTGTGCCACAAGGATGGTCGCATCGAGATCCTAGATCGCGGTGGTGACATGCCAGTGGCAGCACAAGCGCGCTACGGCCGCTTCAAGAGTGGCCACCCGACAGGCTATGTGGAAGCCTTTGCCAATCTGTACATCGATATTCATGCCTGTCTGCACGCCTACCGTCGCGATGGCCACTGGCAATCGGACGAGGTCTTCAGTGCTGACCTGGCCTGCCGCGGGCTGGTATTTCTGCAAACCATGGCCGATGCTGCCCGCAGCGGCCAGCGCCTGCTGCTGCAGTGAGGCGCACCATGTTGTTGACCCTGATCATTCCAGCCTACAACGCCGAGGCCACCTTGGCGCGTGCCTGCTTGCAGGCAATGCCGGCAGGCAGCATGGAGTTACTGATTATTGATGATTGCTCACAGGACAATACCCTGCAACAAGCCAAGCAGCTGGCTGCCAGCGACGCCCGCATTCGCATATTGCAAACCGCGGCTAACGGCGGTCCGGGCATTGCCCGCAACGTCGGCATAGACGCTGCGCGCGGGCGCTGGGTGGGCTTTCTCGACGCTGACGACGAATTTGCCCCCGGTGCCGTGCAGACCCTGCTAACACAACTGGCTAGCTTGGCCGACAATACCGACATGCTGGCTTTCGACTGGTGCTATGCAGACAGCGTAAGCACACAAGGCCTGCGCGAAGACTTGCCCTTGCTGCAAGGCGACGCTGACTGCCGCCTGTTGGGCAGCCTGGGGAACCGTATCGATCCATCGGTGATTTTTCACCTGTACCGCCGTGACTTCCTACTGCAGCACGCTTTGTGCTTTCGCAGCGGTTACCACGAGGATGTTGATTTTTCCTTTCTTGCCTGTTGCCTGGCGCGGCACATCGATGTACTGCCACTGGTGCTGTACCACAAGTGGAACCAGGCTGGATCCATCGTCAATACGCTGGGCGTCCGCCATGTCGACGGTTACTTCGATGCCATCGATCACATCTATGCTGCGCTGCAGTCCCAGGGCCGGACGGCAAGCATACAGGGCGAGTTTGCCGACTTCGTCGTGAACATCCTGTCGTCTCGGCTGGCCAGGCTGCTACGCGGCAGCGTACACAAGACCGACAGCCCACAACAGGTACTGTGCCGGCTGTACCAACGCGTGCAGCGCACAGCAGCCCTGTCCGGGGTCACACTGCCACGGCACCAACCGGGGCAACTGGAAACCCGCTACCAGAAGATGTTTGCCGCTTTCATGGCCGCCATGCCAGCCATTGCGTCTGGTGGTGACAGTGCACCACTACAGGCCACGTTGCAGACACTGATGCGCCAGTCATGGAGCTGCTACGACCTGCACCACGCACTGTTTCTGGCACCGGATGAGATCCGCACCTGCTGCAAGCGTTACTTCCATCGCGGCCAGATGAAGGGGGACGTGGTGTTGCTGCACGGCAGCGACGACGCCAGCTTCCGCTTTGGCTACCAAGACGTGCTGCAAGCCAAGCAACGCCTTCACCGCGACATCAACCGCAATAGTGCCCCCGACTGCGAAGGCTGCCCGTTCCTGAGCTTTGCCGACTGGGGCGAGCCGCTGGCCGGCGGCGTGAAATACCTATCGATGGAATACCACTCGGTCTGCAATATGCGTTGCACCTACTGCAGCCCCACTTATTACAGCGGGCAGAAGGCGCGTTACGACGTCGGGCACATAACCACCGCACTGGCCGACAGCGGTGCGCTGGCACAATGCGAATACGTGGTTTGGGGGGGCGGTGAACCCACGCTGGACAAACAGTTCGAGCCACTGGCACAACAGTTGGCCGCAGCGGTACCCGCGACCCGCCAGCGCGTGATCAGCAACGCCACGAAGTACTTGCCGGCACTGGCGCAAATGTTGGCTGACGACCGTGCCTTCATCGTGACCAGCCTGGACGCCGGCACCGAAAATACTTTCCAGGCAGTACGAAAATTCAGCGGGATGGACCGCGTGCTGGCCCACCTGCAGCGCTATGTGGCGGCATCTGCGGCCAACACCCTGATCAAATACATCGCACTGGACAACAACCTGAGTGCCAGCGAGCTGGACGCCTTCACCAGCGCCATGCAGCAGTGGCAACTGCTGGCAGCCAACTTCCAGCTCAGTTGCGACTTCCGTAGCGAAGAACTCACCCGCGACGAGGTCGTGGCCATTGCCGGCCTTTATCATCGTCTGCACACGCAGGGGGCTGGCTTTGTCTTCCTTGACGACCTGATCTGGCAGCGGCTCCCCGCACTGAGCGTCGACGACTACACAGCAGTGCGCGCGGCCATTGGCGACACTCTGGCAGACCCTGCCGACACCCCCCGCGTCGCAGTATGGGGCACCGGCGCTCAGGCTCGACTGATGATGCGCAAGGCGCGCTATCTACAAACCTGCGAGGTAGCCTACTTCATCGACCCACGCCCGACACTGGCCGGCACCAAATTCCTTGATCGGCCGGTGTATGCACCAGCACAACTGCGGCACGAGCCGCTTCCGGTGGTGATTGCTGCCGTACAGAGTGCCCCGTTCATCCATCGCGATCTGCTGGCCATGCAACTGCCCGCCTCCCCCTTGGTGCGAGGTCTGGTGCTATAGCCCAGGTAACCATAGGAAGATGTGACATGTCCTTATCCAACTGCCGAATCATCGAACTGCCCAAGATCTCTGACCCGCGCGGCAATCTGTCGTTTGTGGAGGGCGGCAACCACATCCCATTCGATATCAAACGCATGTATTACATGTACGACGTACCAGGCGGCGCCGAGCGTGGCGCGCATGCCCACAAGGGCATGCACCAGTTGATCATCGCGATGTCCGGGAGCTTCGACGTCATCCTCAACGACGGCCACCATGCCAAGCGCTTCCATCTTGCGCGCTCCTACTACGGACTGTACGTGTGTCCGATGATGTGGCGTGCACTGGACAACTTCTCCTCCGGTGCCGTATGCGCCGTATTGTCGTCATCACGCTACGACGAGGACGATTACATCCGGGACTACGACAGTTTTCTGAAGGCGGCACTGGCATGATGCAGGTACCGTTCCTGGATCTCGGTGCTGCCTACCGGGCTCTGCAGCCGGAAATCGAAACCGCGCTGCTGCAGGCTGCACGAAGCGGTGTCTACATCGGCGGCGGTGCACTGCAGGATTTCGAGCAGGCGTTTGCCGCTTATAGCGGCAGCCTCCATTGTGTGGGTACTGGCAACGGGCTGGACGCGCTGCGGCTGGCATTGATGGCGCTGGACGTGGGCCCTGGCGACGAGGTGATTGTGCCCAGCAACACCTTTATCGCCACCTGGCTAGCGGTCACCCAGTGCGGAGCCACGCTGGTGCCGGTAGAGCCGGACCCATCCAGCCACCTGATCACGGTCGATGCCATCGCCGCTGCGATCACGCCGCGCACCCGCGTTATCCTCCCGGTGCACCTCTATGGTCAGCCAGTGGACATCGACGCCATCACCACACTGGCACGCGAGCATGGCATCCGCACGATTGCCGATGCGGCACAGGCACACGGTGCCCGCTTTGACGGCCAGCCGATCGGCGGTGCCTTCGACCTGTGTACCTGGAGTTTTTACCCCAGCAAGAATCTGGGTGCGCTGGGCGATGGCGGTGCTGTCACTACCAATGACCCGGCGCTGGCGGAGCGAGTACGGCTACTGGGCAATTATGGTTCGCGCGAGAAATACCGCTTTGAACAGGCCGGCATCAACAGCCGCCTTGACCCGCTGCAGGCGGCCATTCTGTCGGTAAAACTACCTTGGCTGGATGCATGGAATGCCCGCCGCCAGTCCATCGCCGCCCGCTATCAGGCAGCGCTGGCCGACAGCGACTGGCAACTGCCGCAGGTATCGCCACGCGTCAGCCCGGTGTGGCACCTGTTCGTCGTGCGTCATCCGCAACGTGAACGCATGCAACAGGCACTGCGCGAACGCGGAATCAATACGATGATTCACTACCCTATCCCGCCACATTTGCAAGCAGCCTACCAAGGCCAGTGGCCAACAGATGCGTTCCCTGTAGCACGCCAGCTGGCCAGCGATATCCTCAGCCTGCCAATAGGTCCGCAACTATCTGACGCACATCTGAACTTCGTGATCGACACCCTGCAAACCCTGTAGTCCCCACATGGCTGGCTGACGACGAGGGACGAATGTAATACGCTAATCCATTGTTTTAGCCGTAACGAGTCGTTGCCAGCCCATCATTCCAAAATCATAAATTTCCTAAAAATTAATGATTTTTCATTTTTACATCAGCAAACATGGTGACCGATTCGCCAAAACACCGGCTCCTTGTGATGAGCAGGCTGGTTTTCTCATACAACTGGCTGATCAGGTAAAACAGTTACGTGCCCCCCGAGGCCGGGATTGGTAAATAGCCCAGCTCATCCAGAATCACAGCATCCATTCGTACCAGTTACTTGGCCAAATTACCGGTCTTACCCAGTAACTTTTCCTTTTCCAGCAGCTTGACCAGGTCGACAGTATTGAAAAAGCGAACCCGCTTGTTCCGGTGAATCGCAGCAATACCCAGTGCCCTGCCCAAATGGCTTATGCGGGTGCCGGTAGCTCCCACCAGAATCAGCTTGTGTGCCGTTTCCATAATGCTATCGCCGGCCAGTTGCTCAATCTGGCTTTGCGATAACGGGGTTTCTGTCCAGTCAAAGGCAGCCAGGTCGCGGTGAATCGGGAATTTCGCTGCTTTGAGCTGGTAACGCAGGCTGCGAGTTTGCCGGTCTTGCTCTTCGGCTTCGATCAGTCGCGCCAGCCAGGCTTCCGGTGCCGTAGGCTGTCGTGGCCTCTCTGCGTGCAATTCACTTCAGGCGGCCGCTATTCCATACAGTTGCAGCGATTTGAGCTGCGCAATGCAATCCATGCAGGACATGTTCGCTTTTCCTCACATTCCCGTGCAGATACCTGTTGGGCCTGGTATGCAGCCCTCACGTCAACGGTGGCCTCCCGGCTTCGCCATACGCTTGCTTAGCCGCCATTTCTTTCGTACCGGCAGATACCCTTCCGCCGTGATTTCAATCCAGTGCGCCGCCAGCATGGCCTGGTGCAACTGGCAGGCCTGGCCATAACCCATGCGCAGCTGTCGCTGTACATAACTGATGCTGATTGACTGATCCTGGCGTGCAGCTGCTAACAGTTGGATAAACACTTCTTGTTGAGTGATGTCCTGCATTGCGCATGCTCCATATGTCATTTGGTTTGGCAATGCTATGATCATGAATGGACAATTATTGTCGCAATATCCGCTTAGCATGGTCTACATGCTGCACCGCATCTGGAAACACGTATGGCTGCTGATGACATTTGCAGGAATAAAAGACTGCTGAGCATCTCCCGGCACTTGGCAAACGCCGGTGACACGGGTCTGGGCATGCAAGCCCTGCTCGACAAACTGGGTCAGCTGGATGACGACATGCAAAGCCGTAGCGGTCGTAAAAGTGTTCTCACATCCCAAAAGACGGATTCCCGCCGCAAGATGCTGCAACGGGACCTGCGCACGCTCATCGATCAAGGCTATGTTCGCCCGGATGGCCGTGGCCCGGCACGGCGCTATATCCGCACCCAGCAACCCATTGAGGCCGAAGTGGATGCCCTGGTGATGGACAAACTGACCTTGCTGCGCGCGCGCTGCAACGAACACAACAAACCCATCAACATGCTGCCCTTACTGCGCCAGCTGTTGGGGCCACAAGGCAGCATGACGGGAGAGTGCCTGCGTATCGAACCGGATTCATTTCAACTGATTCCAGCGCCCATCCGCCAGTCTTGCCTGGAGGTGGCTATCGCTGCGCTTCGTGATGGGCAGATGGTAAAACTGACTTACCGTAACCGCCTGGGTGAAAAGTCAGTCAATGAACTGACTCCGCTGTACATCAGAATCAAGGGGGCCGGCTTGTATTTGCGAACGCGCAAACTGGATGGTCAGGAACGGGACTATGCCCTGCAGCGGTTTGTTGACATCCAGCAACTGGACAGACTGATCGAGGAGGCCGACCCCAGCCCCGCGTTCACTACACCAACGGCAATGATGCAGATCCGCATGAGGGTGTCCAGGGCAATGGAAGCCACCCTGCTGGATTGCAAGATCAGTCCCGATCAGCGCATTACTCCACTCGCGTCCGGTGATGACATGTCTGCCCTGGTGGAAGCCACTGTCACCGATGATGCATGCTTTTCGCGCTGGATATTGAGCTGGTGCAATGACATAGAAATAATTTCTCCTGCAAAATTGCGTGAGCAAGTAGCAGTCAAGCTTAAAACCGCACTGCAACGCTATCAAACCAACCAAGGAAACACTGATGCCACTGGTGATTGAACATATTGACGAAATAGCTCGCCGCTTGAATCGGGATGTTCTACTCATCGGCCCAGACCGAACTCATGGCGCCAAACCAGACAGCTCCTGGAAAAGCAGCGCAGAACGCAAGAGTCTGCTGGCGTGGCTAGAGGAACACCATATCGACTGGGAACCATGCGGTTGGTTATCCACACCGGGTGTTACATATGGATACGAAGGTGACATCTATCTGGACCTTCCTTATGCCCCTGACGATGCGCGCTACCAGCAACTACAGGACTTTGTGCAGGAGCAGGACGACGGGAGTACCAAATGGCCGGGCGTGAGGGTGTATCTTTTTTCCTTTTACTTCTGCTGTAAACGCCTGGTTAACTACAAATCCCAACCATGAATTACAGCACAATTTTTTAATAAAAATTCCTTGCCCACACACCAAATATCATGCAGGCACCCCACTAAAGCATATCAAAGCGCCCCAATAACACCATCAATATATTTTATACAGAACTTGATCATGCGCAAAAATCAATACCTTGCCGATTCGGACGTTGCAGATTTCGCTATCTGGCTATCGTCTGAAATAACAAAGCCAAAATTAACACACCGTTATGAAAAATCAAATGGCAGTCTCGTTGAATTCAACAGCCTTGCTGATGCTTTCAAACAGTACGAATGGCCATTTCGCTTCACCGGCCCGGAAAATAAGGAATTCAAGGGAAAAAGCTACAAAGATAGCGAGCAGGCACTGGCATATTTAGCAAAACATCTTCGCTTGGCACTTCATGCTGGCAATGATAATGAAGTATGCGAATGGGCCTGTCGTATCATGAAATGGGGTGGAGTAAGCCATGGCAATGCATCTTGGCTTCGTAACAATGTTAATGGACTGGCGGATGAGATTCTGACAGTGGAAGCTGCGCTGAATGCTGAAGAGGAAGGAATCCAGGCATTGCAGTCAGTTCGGCGCTTTAATTCCGGGATGACGAAAGTATATTCACTCCTCATCCCAGGATTCATTATCTATGATAGCCGAGTCGCGGCAGCTTTGGCATGGTTTGTAAATAAATGGTGCGAAAAAACCAGTAGAAAACAAGTGCCCTCCTCGCTGGCCTTTCCTTGCATGCCGGCAAAGGAAGGAGAGAATCCCCGGATTCGAAAATCGAGAAATCCATCCAATGGTACGCGCATATTTCCGAAACTTAACAATCAAGCTCGCGTACATGCACAGTGGAATTTACGTGCAAGTTGGCTGCTTGATGAATGTCTTCGTCACAGCGCCCCCATGCCATTCATTAACTTGCGTGAGCTTGAAGCTGCACTATTCATGTGGGGCTACAACTTGAACAGCCATGAGACAAGAATCGTAGATTAATCATGCGAGCTAGTGCCGGATGGGCTACCAGCATGAAAATCCATTGCGCCATAGTCAAATTGGCGTCAGGACCACTCCCCAGTAAGAAACAATCTTTTCAGCGGGCATTTGATGTCGAGAAAGATACCCTTATTGCCGATCGCCGACTAAAGAATATTATACCAACCCTCATCAAGAATAAAATATTCGATCGGAACATCCTGGCAGACAAAACCATTTCCGCCGCCAAATGACAGGACCACCATTATTACCGGTTTGTATATATTGCTGGCTCAAGCAATAATTTTTTACCTGCGATAGGGTGGTGATGCTTTTGTGGCGGCTTACAATACTTCAGCAGCCTCTTTCATCTCAAATGAGAAGGTCTGCTTTGATCCAATATATGCCGACTAAAGCAATCATCATCGGTTGGCATTTTCATGTGTGGTCGATATCCGATCAGCGCCGGGAGCAGCCCGGCGTAAGATCTTCGACTACAGCCAGATGTTCCAGTAGCAGGAGTACCACCATGGCTTTGCAAATGCACTATCGCCACCAATGCATGGGAAGCAATATTCCCGGAGCTTCAAGGGTATTCAGGAATGGCCGTTGATAGCAGGTTAGCGACTGTTGCAATGCAGATTGGCAGGCTACGCGAATCGCTTGCGGCAAAAACGGCAAGAGCCGCAATCGGTCCATGACTTAGCCCGCCTCACCAGCACCAGCCCCCACAGCGCAAGGCGGGGGCTGTGCGGGCGCAGTCCGTTCACAGTGAACCGCTATAGGCTTCCTCGCCATGCAGGGTCTGGTCCAGCCCGGTTTCCTGCGTATGCTCGTCAATCAGCACCGGGGTCATCTTGTTGATCAGCCACAGCATGCCGTAGGTAAAGCCAAAGGCCCACAGACCGGACACCAGTGCCGCCACCACCTGTTTCCACAGGAAATCCGGGTTACCCATCAACAGGCCATCCGCCCCGGCCGGGTTCCAGGCCTTGCTGGCAAACACCCCCAGCAGCAATGTGCCCAGCAAGCCGCCCACGCCGTGCACGCCCCAGACATCCAGCGCATCATCCCAGCCCAGACGGTTTTTCAGTTGCACCGCGTAGTAGCACACCACGGCAGCGATCACGCCGATGACGGCAGCCGTACCCAGCGACACATAGCCCGCCGCCGGGGTAATGGTGGCCAGGCCAGCCACCGCGCCGGTCAGCAGGCCGATGAACTTGGGCTGACGGGCATGCGACCACTCCAGGAAAAACCAGGCCGTGCCGGCAAACGAGGCGGCTACGTCGGTATTGAGGAAGGCCGATGCGGTGATGTAATCCACCCGCAGTTCCGAGCCGGCATTGAAGCCATACCAGCCAAACCACAGCAAGCCGGTACCCAGGGCAATCAGCGGCACATTGTGCGGCTTGTTTTCCACCACCGAGCGTCGTCCCACATACAGCACGGAGGCCAGCGCGGCAAAGCCGGCGGTGTTATGCACCACGATGCCACCGGCAAAGTCCAGCACGCCCCACTTGGCCAGCAGGCCATCAGGACTCCATATCATATGGACAAAGGGGAAATAGACAAAAATCAGCCAGCCGGTGAGAAACAGGAAATATGCCTTCACCGTCACCCGGTTGGCGAAGGCTCCGGTGATCAGCGCGGGGGTGATGATGGCAAACATCATCTGGTAGGCCACATGCACGATCAAGGGAATACCGGCATCGTTGCCGGTATACATGGTATGCAGGGTAACGCCCTGCATGAAGGCGTAGTAGGTGGGGTCGCCGACGATGCCGTGCCATGTCGGGCCAAAGCACATCGAATAGCCAAAGGCAAACCACAGCACCGTGGTCCAGCCCAGTGACATGAAGCTTTGCGCCATGATGGTCAGCACATTCTTGCGGCCGACCAGGCCACCATAAAAGAACGCCAGACCAGGCGTCATCAACATGACCAGGCTGGCACAAAGCAGCATGAAGCCGGTATTGCCGACATTAAGCGGCATGAGGGAATTTGTCATCGTACACATCCTTCAATCCATAAATAATTATTTACTAATACTGTTGTGGGTGGGATGCTGCGCTTCACTGCAGCAAGCGCATTTGCGGCAGATCAAGTGAATGCACGACTCCGGACAAGCTGACAGCCTGCGCCACTTTCCCGCCGCCAGCGCGTGGCAAAAATGCTGAAATCACCGCCGGCAGGCACCGGTACTTCTGCCGGTAACAGCACAGCCAGCCGCAAGCTGCTCACTGCCGCAAGAGTGGGCGGGCCGGGCTGCTGTTTGCTGCACGGCTCCCTGCCGTGGCATTCCACCACCACATGGCGCATGCCGGCCATCGCGTCGCCCCTGCCGGCAGGATGCCGCCATGGCCGCTGTTGTTGCAGCCGCCACCAGGCTGAGCAGGATTCAGCTGCGACATTGCCCTGCCATTCCCGGCAACAGGCCATTTCCCTCGGCAGGCCAGCCGAATACGGCCAGCCGGCCAAAGCATGCTAAAATTCACGCTTTACAAATGCCGGCTGCCCGGTAATATTTTGGCTTCGCCAAACTTGGGCAAGCGGCTGCCAAGCCCTGTCAGCCACACCATGCTTGCAAACGACATCATCCAGCTTAGAGCCGCTACCAAAACCCCTGCCGCTGCGTTGCGCCTCCTAGCCGTACCCTCGTACTGTCTGCGTCGGCGCGCCTGGTCCCAGAGACGCTACGCTGTTTTGTTAGCCGCTATCAGCCCCCCGAAGACGCACTCATGAAATGGAACTCCGGCCGGCTATGGCTTCGTATCTCGGTCTACGGCGCAACAACGCTGCTGGCGCTGTTTGTCATCATCCAGGCACTGATTTTCTGGAATTTCGATGAAGCGTCGATCCGTACCACCCTCGCCGCCTCGCTGCGCGATACCCAGCGCCAGGTGGTGGTGGAAGGCAAGATCAGTCCCACACTGTTTCCCTCCCCCGGTCTCAGCATTCACCAGCTCACCATCAGCGAACCGGGCAGCAGCCTGCCCTTTGCCCGGGTAGAGCAGCTGGACGTCTATCTGTCCTGGTTGCCGCTATTGACCGGCAACCGCGAAATCAAGGCGCTGGAACTGCATGGGGTCAGCGCCAGCATCATCCGTGCCGCCGATGGCCGGCTGTCGGTGATGGACTTGTTCCAGCGCCATGCGCCGGGCAATGTCAGCATGAAGCTGGACAGCCTGCTGGTACGTGAAGGCACGCTGGTCTATTCCGACCGCGTGACTGGCAATGACCAGAAACTGGACACCATCAGCCTGGATGCCGACGATCTGCGCAGCAGCGCCAACCTGAGCGCCGCTGCCATCCTCAGTAATGGCAAACGCCCCATCCGCCTGGCCATCAGCACGCCGCTCACCATTCAGGATGACCAGGTCAGCCTGGAAAAAGTGGATGCCGTTGCCCTGTCCGAGCTGCCTGGCCTGGGCGAGAGCAAGTTTGCCGCCACCGGCCAGTACAAGCTGAATTTCGCCACACTGCAAACCTCGGGCAAGGATCTCAGTTTCAGCTTCAGCAGCGAGCGCCCCAGCAGCCAGCTGGAGCTGAAAGTGCCGGAGCTGAACGCCAGCTTCAATGAAATCACCATGCCGTCGGCCCATCTGGGCGGCAAGCTCAGCTATGCCCACAGCCAGTACCAGCTGGATGCCGGCCTGGACAACCTCAAGTTCACCGAAGGCGGACTGGCCGCGGACAAGGTCAAGGGTGATTTCAACTGGCAGGCCGGCGACACCCGGCTCAACTTCAAGCTGGACGCCCCGCTGGCGCTGATGGGCATGAAGCAGCTGCGCTTGCAGCCGCTGAACATGACCGCCACGCTCACCACGCCGCTGCTGCCACGCGGCAAGCTGTTTTCCAGCATGCAAGGCGCGCTGGACGGCGACCTGGACGAACCGCGGCTGAATCTGCGCGTGGCCGGCAAGCTGGACGGCTCCGACCTGTCGGTGACGGTCAGCCAGTTTGGCCTGATGAAGCCGCGTCATGAGGCCACCTTGTCGGTGGGCAAGCTCGACCTCAACCGCTACCTGCCGGAAAGCAAGGGCGATCCGGTGGCCATCTTCCAGGACAGCAAGCCGATTCCGCTGGACTGGCTCGATTACTTCGACCTGACCGGCAAGATCGCCATCGGCGAACTGGCCATGGGCCGCTTCCGCATGAACAACCTGAGCGCCAGCGTGCGCGTCAATCCGCGCGAACTGGAGCTGGACCAGATGTCGGCCGACATCTACCAGGGCCGCTTGCAAGGCGACATCCTGCTGGCACGGCGCGATACACCACACCTGGAGGTCAAGCAGACGCTGAAGGACATGAACATCCGCCCGCTGCTGGTCGACCTGTTCAACTTCGGCCGGCTGGATGGCAAGGGCAATGGCCAGGTTGACATCAGCGCAGATGGCAAGTCCTTCCTCGACCTGCGCAACACCCTGACCGGCACGGTGGAAACCAGCCTGAACAAGGGCGCGCTGTCCGGCATCGACCTGGTTGCCGCACTGAAAAACCTGCCGGCCGAGCTGAAAGAGTGGAACAGCCAGGCCCAGGCCGATCAGAAAACCACCTTCTCCACCCTGTCGGCCGGCTTCCGCCTGGACAAGGGCGTGGCCCGCAGCCAGAACATGCAGCTGGCTTCACAGCTGGTCAATGTCAAGGGTTCGGGCAAGGTGGACCTGACGCAGAACATCGTCGACTACACCATGGATGTACAGGCCAATCCGCAGGAATTCAGCCGGCTCAAGGGGGTCAACGTGCCGCTGAAGATTACCGGCCCGCTCAATGCGCCGGTATATGCACTGGACTTCAACGCCATGGTCAAGGGCAAGAAGACCGAGGGCGAAAAGCAGCAGGCACTGAAGCAGGAGCTGAAAAAGCAGATCACCACCATCCTGCCCTGAGCCGGCAGGCCGGGCAGACAAGCACAAGGCCGTGTCGATGACACGGCCTTGTTGATATGGACGGGCAGCAGCGGCGGCTCAGCCTTCCAGAATGCGCGCCTCGGCCAGCGCCAGCTGCTCAGGCGTGCCCAGCAGCACCAGCACATCGTTGGCATCGATTTCAAAATCGGCATCGAAGTCCAGCCGGCGAATGCTGTTGCGGCGCACCGACTTCACCTCCACCCCCAGCCCTTCCAGATGCAGCTCACCCAGCGGCCGGCCGATGGCATGGGCGCCGGGGCAGGCCTGAATGCTGAGCAAACGCGGCACCAGCGCCTCGTCCAGCCCTTCGGCATCATCGCTGGCACCACGGAAAAAGCCGCGAAACAGGTTGTAACGCTCTTCCCGCACCGAGCGGATTCGGCGCAGCACCCGGTTTAGCGGCACGCCCAGCACCATGAGCGCCTGCGAGGCCAGCATCAGGCTGCCCTCCATCACCTCGGCCACCACCTCATCGGCACCGGCCTTGCGCAGCAAATCGATATCGCTGTCGTCCACGGTACGCACGATCACCGGCAAATCCGGCCGGGCCGCCTGTACCGTATGCAAAATGCGCAAGGCGGCATGGGTATCGGCAAAAGTCACCACCACCACCTTGGCGCGCATCAGGCCACCGGCCACCAGCACTTCCTTCTTGCCGGCATCGCCGAACACCACCGGGTCGCCGGCCTCACCGGCCTCGCGCACCCGCTCCGGGTCCATGTCCAGTGCGAAAAACGGAATGCTCTCGGTTTCCAGCAAACGCGCCAGCGCCTGGCCGCTACGGCCATAGCCGCAAATCAGCACATGATCGGACTTGCCCATGCTCTCCACCAGCAGGTGGTGCAGGCTCAAGGCCTGCATCATCCAGTCCTGCTTCACCAGCCGGCGGGTAATCGCCTCGCCATGCATGATCATGAACGGCGCCACCAGCATCGACAGCAAGATGGCCGCAATGGCAGCCTGCTCGGTGCTTTCGGCAATCAGGCCCAGGTTGCCGGACAAGGCCAGCAGCACGAAACCGAACTCGCCCCCCTGCGCCAGCGCCAGGCCGGCCCGCATGGAATGATTGGGCTGGTGGCGCAGCAAACGCCCCAGCACAAAGACAATGCCCAGCTTGGCCAGCAACAGCAGGCCCAGCATCAGCGCCACTTCGCCAAAGCGCTCGAACAGCACCGACAGTTGCAGGCGCATGCCGACGGTGACAAAGAAAAAGCCCAGCAGGATATCGCGGAAGGGCTTGATGTCCTCTTCCACCTGATAACGGTATTCGGTTTCGGAAATCAGCATGCCGGCCACAAAAGCCCCCAGCGCCAGCGACAGGCCGGACAACTCGGTCAGCCAGGCTACCCCCAGGGTGATCAGCAACACATTGATCATGAACAGCTCGCCCGAACGCTGCCGCGCTACCAGATGAAACCACGGCCGCACCAGCCGCTGGCCGAAAAACAGCAGCAGTGCCATCACCACCACCACTTTCACCGCCGCCAGCCCCAGATCCATCCACAAGGTTTCGCTACCGCCGGCAAAGGCCGGCAGCAGGATCAGCAAGGGCACCACCGCAATATCCTGGAACAGCAACACGCCAATCGCCAGCTGGCCATGCTGCTGATTCAGCTCCAGCCGTTCGGTCAACAGCTTGCTGACAATGGCGGTGGATGACATGGCCAGCGCCCCCCCCACGGCAAAGCCGGACAGCGCCGAACCGGACAGCCAGCCCATCACCAGCGCAATCAGCAGCATGGTCGCCAGCACCTGGGCCAGCCCCAGGCCAAACACCAGATGCCGCATGGCACGCAGCTTGGGCAGGGAAAACTCCAGCCCGATGGAAAACATCATGAAGACAATGCCGATCTCACCAAGAAACTGGGTTTCCTCGCCATCCGGAATCAGGCTGGTCACGCCGGGGCCGGCCAGAAAGCCCACCACCAGATAACCCAGCATCGGCGGCACCCGCAGGCTGCGACACAGGGTAACGGACAGGACGGCGGCCAGCAGAACCAGCACAATGGGAGCAAGCGAATGCATTGGTGCGACAATCTCCTGTAAAACCGGGCAAGAAAAAGGACATGATGCGGACAAGGCCAGCCGGACTGAACGCCAGACCACGCCCGACCCGCGCAAAAACAGCCATGACCAGGGCTGAAACGCTAGCGCGCAATGATTGTTAATCAGCCGACAAGCAAAAGATGCACCAGCTTGTGACTCCGCCGATTATAACCTTTGATATACTTTCCCCCATGGAAAAAGCTCAAGCAAGGTCGCCACTCGACCTGGCACGCGAAGTGCTGCAAACCGAGGCCGACGCAATCCTGGCCCTGTCCCGTCGCCTGAATGGTGATTTTCTGCGTGCGGTCGAGGCCATTCTGGCCTGTACCGGCCGCATTGTTGTCACCGGCATGGGCAAGTCCGGCCACGTCGGCCGCAAGATCGCCGCCACCCTGGCCAGCACCGGCAGCCCGGCCTTCTTCGTCCATCCGGCCGAAGCCGCCCACGGCGACCTGGGCATGATTACCGCACAGGATGTGGTCATCGCCCTGTCCAACTCCGGAGAGTCCGGCGAAGTGGTGGCCCTGCTGCCCGCACTCAAGCGCAAGGGCCTGGTGCTGATCGCCATGACCGGCAATCCGGCCTCCTCGCTGGGACGGGAAGCCGACATCCTGCTGGACACCCAGGTAGAAAAGGAAGCCTGCCCGCTGGGCCTGGCCCCCACCACCAGCACCACGGTACAGATGGCACTGGGCGATGCACTGGCGGTTACCCTGCTGGACGCACGCCAGTTCGGCCCGGAAGACTTCGCCCTGTCCCATCCAGGTGGCAGCCTGGGTCGCCGCCTGCTGGTACACGTCAAGGACCTGATGCACAGCGGTGAAGAACTGCCCCGCGTCGCCCCCGGCACCGCCCTGAAAGACGCCCTGCTGGAAATGTCGCACAAGCGGCTGGGCATGGTGGCCATCGCCGGCACAGACAATGTCATCTGCGGCATCTATACCGATGGTGACCTGCGCCGCACGCTGGAGCATTCCGGCAATATCTACGACCTGAACATCGACCAGGTGATGAGCCCCGCCCCGCAAACCATCCTGTACAGCAAGCTGGCCACCGAGGCGGTGCACCTGATGGAGCAGCGGCGCATCACCAGCCTGCTGGTGGTGGATGCCGACGGCAAACTGGCCGGCGCCATCCACATGCACGACCTGCTCAAGGCCGGCGTGGTCTAGCCCCGCTAGCACGCCAACAAGGAAAGCCATGCAAGCCATCACCGAACAAGCCCGCAAGATCAAGCTGCTGATCATGGATGTGGACGGCGTCCTCACCGACGGCCGCATCTACTACAACGCCCAGGGCGAAGAAAGCAAATCCTTCTACGTGCAGGACGGCCTGGGCCTCAAGCTGCTGCAGTCCACCGGAGTGCGGCTGGCCATCATCTCCGGCCGCGCCGATCGTTGCGTGGAACATCGCGCCCGGGCCCTGGGCATCGACTTCTATTTTGGCGGCATCCACAACAAGCAGGAAGCACTGGCCCAGCTGCTGGAACAGGCTGGCGTCACCGCGGAGCAATGCGCCTTTATCGGCGACGACCTGATCGACCTGCCGGTGCTGCGCCGCGTCGGCCTGGCGGTGGCCGTACCGGCCGCTCCCACCCTGGTGCGCCAGCACGCCCATTACGTCACCGGCTTTCCCGGCGGCCAGGGCGCCGTGCGTGAACTGGCCGAACTCATCATGCAGGCCCAGGGCAATTTCGATGCCATCGTGGCCAGGTATCTGGCATGATCCGCTCGCACCGGCTGTTTCCCATCCTGCTGCTGCTCATCACCGGGCTGCTCACCGTCTGGCTGGATACGGTATCGCGCTGGGAACCCAGCAAGCGCGAGCTGGACCCCAACAAGCCGGAAGTCGTGGTCGAAGGCGTCGTGGCCACCCGCTACGATCCCAAGGGCATGCTGCAGGAAAAAATGACTGCCAGCCGCATGTGGCAATATCCCGACCGCACCGAGTCCTATTTCGAAACGCCCGACCTGCAAAGCTACAAAAACGGTGCGCTGGCCTACCACGCCATTGGCGACAGCGGGCGCTACAACAGCAAGACCAGACAAGCGCTGTTTGACAAGAAGGTCACGCTGATCCAGCCAGCCAGCGCCACGCAGCCGGAAACCCGCGTGGTCAGCAGCAATATGCGTATCGACACCGTGCGACACATCGCACAATCCGCCACGCTGACCCACTTCTATCACGGCAAGTCGAGCGGCAGCGCCGTCGGCTTCATCTATGAACAGCAGACCGGCCAACTGCAGCTGCTGTCCAATGCAAAGGTCACTTATGAAAAATAAATGCCGCAGCTACGCCCGCCTGGCCTTGCTGGCGCTGTCCCTGTGCGCCGGCCATAGCGCACACGCCGAAAAGGCCGACCGCGACAAACCCATTGAAATCAGCGCCGATCGCGGCAACCTCGACCAGCTCAAGGGCGTGACCGTCTGGCAGGGCAATGTCATCATCGTGCAGGGCACACTGAAACTGAACGCCGACCGGGCCACGGTCACCCAGGACAAGCAAGGCAACCAGACCATGCAGGCCACCGGGCGCCAGGTGATGTTCCGCCAGAAGATGGATGGAAAAAACGACTGGATTGAAGGCCAGGCCAACCAGCTCGACTACAACACCGTCACCCACGTCGCCGTGCTGACCGGCAATGCCCGCGTCAAACGCGGCAGCGACCTGGTCATCGGCAACGTGATCACCTACAACACCGAAACCGAGCTGTATGAAGTCAGCAGCGGCGCCAGCAGCAATGGTGGCCGCGTCACCGCCATCATTCAGCCCAAGCCCAGGGACACCACCGCCCCTGCTGCCAAGAAACCCGACGGAAACGCACCATGAGCGGCCCCAGCATTCTGAAAGTCGAGCGGCTTAAAAAGCGCTTCAAGAAACGTACCGTCGTCAAGGATGTCGCCCTGCAGATCCAGAGTGGCGAAGTGGTTGGCCTGCTCGGCCCCAATGGTGCCGGCAAAACCACCAGCTTTTACATGATTGTCGGGCTGATCGGCGCCGATGAAGGCGAAATCTCCCTGGATGGCAACAGCATCACCCACCTGCCCATCCACCAGCGTGCCCGCCTCGGCCTCGGTTACCTGCCACAGGAAGCCTCGATTTTCCGCAAGATGACGGTGGAAGAAAACATCACCGCCGTGCTGGAAATCGCCGGCTACAAGGGTGACAAGCTGGAAAAGGAACTCAGCCTGCTGCTGGACGACCTCAATATCGCCCACCTGCGCGAAAGCAATGCCCTGTCGCTGTCCGGCGGTGAGCGTCGCCGGGTGGAAATCGCCCGCGTACTGGCCACCCGCCCGCGCTTCATCCTGCTGGACGAACCTTTTGCCGGCGTCGATCCGATTGCCGTGATCGACATCCAGAAAATCATCACCTTCCTGCAACAACGCGGCATCGGCGTGCTGATCACCGATCACAATGTGCGCGAAACCCTGCGCATCTGTGACCGCGCCTACATCATCAGCGACGGCTCGGTACTGGCCTCCGGCGAGCCGGAAGAACTGGTCAACAACGAGAAAGTGCGCCAGGTCTACCTGGGCGAGCACTTCCACCTGTAAGCCATGAAACAGTCACTACAGCTCAGGGTCTCGCAACAACTCACGCTCACCCCGCAACTGCAACAGTCGATCAAACTGCTGCAGCTGTCCACCCTCGACCTGCAAACCGAAGTCGAGCGCTTCCTGCTGGACAACCCCATGCTGGAGCGTGGCGATGACACGCCAACGCAAGAAGGCAGCAGCAGCGACACGCCAGCGGCCGCAGAAGACAGCACCCCCACCTCCGACAGCACGGACAGCGACAGCAGCCCGCGGGATGACAGCAGCGGGGAACTCACCGACTGGGGCAGCGGCAGCCGCCGCAACGACGGCGACGACGAGTTCGACCCCATGCTCAACGTCCCCTGCCCGGTCAGCCTGCGCGAGCACCTGCTGGCCCAGCTGGGCGAGCTGACCCTGCCCACCCGCGATCAGGCCATCGTGCAATTGCTGATCGAAGAACTGGACGACAATGGTTTTCTCAGTGTCGACCTGGAAGAGCTGGCCAGCCATCTGCCGCTGGAGCTGGAGCTGGAAGCCGACGAACTGATGGTCGGCCTGCGCCTGTTGCAGCAATTCGACCCTGCCGGCATCGCCGCCCGTTCACTGGCCGAATCACTCTGCCTGCAACTGGACCGTTTGCCACAGCAGGAAAACGGCCATGCTCTCGCCCGCAAGATCGTGGCAGAACACCTGAACTTGCTGGGCAATCGCGACTATACCCGGCTCAAGCGCATACTCGGCGTCGACGACGACGCCATCCGCCAGGCCCAGCAACTGATCGCAAGGCTGACCCCCCATCCGGCCGCCGGTTTCGGTGGCGAAGACGTGCACTATGTCATCCCCGATGTCACCGTGCGCAAGCGCCGCGGCCGCTGGGTGGCCGAACTCAATAACGGGGCCGTGCCACGGCTGCGGGTCAACCAGCTGTATGCCCAGATGCTGTCGGAAAACCGCGCCGGCGCAGGCGAGCTTTCCGGCCGCCTGCAAGAAGCAAAATGGCTGGTAAAGAACATCCAGCAACGATTTGACACTATCCTGAAAGTGTCGGAAGCTATAGTCGAAAGGCAGCAAGCGTTCTTTGAACACGGAGAAGTGGCCATGCGTCCGCTCATCCTGCGCGATATCGCAGACGAGCTGGGGCTGCATGAATCAACCGTTTCCCGGGTGACCACCCAGAAATACCTGCTCTGCCCGCGCGGCTTGTTCGAGCTGAAATATTTCTTCGGCAGTTCCCTGGAAACCGATAGTGGCGGCGAATGCTCGGCCACTGCCATCAAGGCCCATATCCGCCGCATGATAGACGGCGAAAACCCGGCCAAGCCACTTTCCGACAGCGCCATCGCCGACGAACTGGGTAAACAGGGCATGCAGGTTGCAAGACGTACCGTTGCGAAGTATCGTGAAGCTATGCAGATTCCACCGGTCAACCTGCGCAAGGCACTGTAGGGCGCCTTGAAGAATATCCGCTCGCCCGGCCGACCCGACCGGGCAGTCAACACAAGAAGGAGTTAGGGTATGAACCTCAAAGTAACCGGTCTCCACCTCGAAGTAACCCCGGCCCTCCGTGAATTCCTGGAAAGCAAGCTGGAACGTGTCACCCGCCATGTCGATCATGTCATCGACGTTACCGTCACCCTGTCGGTGGACAAGCTGGTGCAGAAGGCGGAAGTCAACGTTCACCTCTCCGGCAAGGACATCCACGTGGAAGCCACCGACTCCGACATGTACGCTGCCATCGACTTGCTGATGGACAAGCTGGATCGACAGGTACTCAAGCACAAGGAAAAGCAGAGCGAACACCGCGTGACTCCGCAGGTTCAGCCGGAAGCCACCCTGTAATCACCTGACCGACGATGCGGGAACCCAGCGGGTTCCCGTTTTTATTTGCAGCGAGCCTTTTTCATTTTGATGAAGGCAACGTAGAATTGGCCAGTTTTTGTAGCCGCGTGCACACACTCCTATGAGCCTGATCGGCAAAATCCTGACACAGGATCACATCCTCCCGGACCTGGATGTCGCCAGCAAGAAGCGCGTCTTCGAGCAGGTGGGCCTCCTTATCGAAAACACCCACGGCATTGCGCGCAGTGAAATTTTCGACTGCCTGTTTGCCCGGGAAAAGCTTGGCTCCACCGGACTGGGCCAGGGAGTCGCCATTCCGCATGGCCGTGCCCGTGGCCTGAAGGAAGCGGTCGGCGTCTTCATCCGGCTGAAGGCCCCCATCCCCTTCGATGCACCGGATGGCAAGCCGGTGCAAAGCCTGTTTGTACTGCTGGTACCCGAACAGGCAACCGATCTGCACCTGCAGGTGCTGTCGGAACTGGCCCAGCTTTTCTCCAGCAAACAGCTGCGAGAACAATTGCTGACTGCCCCCCACCGCGCCGAGCTTTACCAGTTGCTCACTGCATGGAATACCAATAATGCCTAGCATCACCGTGCGCCGGCTGTATCAGGACAATCAGCAAAAGCTCAACCTGACCTGGGTGGCTGGCACCGGCGGTGCCGACAGCCCAATCGGCAATGACGAGCAACGCCCCACGCTGGCACTGGTCGGTCACCTCAACTTCATCCACCCCAACCGTGTGCAGGTGCTGGGTCTGGCCGAAGTCGACTACCTGAACCGGCTGGAACAATCCGCCGCCAAGACCGCGCTGGACCAGCTATTCCACAAGACCATGTCGGTGGTGATGGTGGCCAATGGCCAGCAGGTGCCCAAACTGCTGCGCGACTACTGCCACACCCATAACGTGCCACTGATGAGCACGCCGCTGGAAAGCCCCTACCTGATGGATGTGCTGCGCATCTATCTGGCACGCGCGCTGGCAGTGTCGACGGTGCTGCACGGCGTTTTCCTGGATGTGCTGGAAATCGGCGTGCTGATCATGGGCGACTCGGCCATGGGCAAGAGCGAACTGGCACTGGAACTGATTTCACGCGGCCATGGCATGGTGGCCGATGATGCGGTCGAGCTCTACCGCATCGGCCCGGAAACGCTGGAAGGCCGTTGCCCGCCGCTGCTGCGCGACTTTCTGGAAGTGCGTGGCCTGGGCATTCTGAATATCCGCACCATTTTCGGTGAAACCGCCGTCCGGCCGAAAAAGGTGCTCAAACTGATCATCCACCTGGTGAAAGCCAACGACCAGGCCATGCAGGCACTGGACCGGCTGAACATCCAGTCCGAAACCCAGGACATCCTGGGGGTGACCGTGCGCAAGGTGGTGCTGCCGGTGGCGGCAGGCCGCAACCTGGCGGTACTGGTGGAAGCGGCCGTGCGCAATTACATCCTGCAACTGCGCGGCATCGACAGCACCCGCGAATTCATCGAACGCCATACCAACTTCCTCAGAGATCAGGAAAATGCGCCTGATATTGATTAGCGGCCTGTCCGGCTCCGGCAAGTCCATTGCCCTGCGGGCACTGGAGGATTCCGGCTATTACTGCGTGGACAATCTGCCAGCCACCATGCTGCACGAAGCCATGTCGCTGTATGCCGACTACGGCTACGAACAGATCGCCATCAGCGTGGATACCCGCTCCAGCCCTTCGCTGGGCGCACTGCCACAAGAAGTGGACAAACTGCGCCAGCAAGGCGTGGACGTACGGCTGCTGTTTCTGGAAGCCAAGACGGAAACCCTGGTCAAGCGCTTTTCCGAAACCCGCCGTCGCCACCCCTTGTCCGGCAGCGGCTCCACGGTGGAAGAATGCATACGGCTGGAGCAGGAATTGCTGGCCAGCATCCAGGAAATGGGCATTCGCATCGACACCAGCGAGCTGTCGGCCAATGCCCTGAAAAGCTGGATCAAGGAACTGGTGGAAGCCGACAGCAGCCGGCTGACCATCATCTTCGAGTCCTTCGGCTTCAAGCATGGCGTCCCACTGGATGCCGACTATGTCTTCGATGTGCGCTGCCTGCCCAATCCCTATTACGATCCGGTCCTGCGTCCACTGACCGGGCGCGATCAGGCGATTGTCGATTTTTTCCTGCAGCAGCCGCTGGTGGCCGAAATGACCGAAGACATCCGTCATCTGGTGGCCAAATGGCTGCCGGAATTCAGCCGTGAAAACCGCAGCTATCTGACTGTCGCCATTGGTTGTACTGGCGGCCAGCACCGCTCGGTCTATATTGCCGAACAACTGGCACGGGCCTTTCCCATCGAACAGGTGCTGCTGCGCCACCGCCAGCTGTTCCGCGAAGCCTGAACCGGCACTGGCCGCTAACGGCGGACAGTGCCACCCCACACCTCCCGGCCCTGATGGATCCTGCCCACAGCATCGGCAAGATCCCTGCCCATTGGAAGATGCTGATGCCCATACCCCAAACCGTTACCGTCGCCCTGACCGGAGCCTCCGGCCTGCCTTATGGACTGCGCCTGATCGATGCGCTGATCGCCGCTGGCACCCGCGTGTGGGTTCTATACTCACAGGCAGCCCAGGTGGTGGCCAAGCAGGAAATGGATCTGCAACTGCCCTCACGCCCTGCCGAAGTACAGCAATGGCTATACCAGCGCACCTGCGCACAAGCAGAACAACTGGCGGTGTTTGGCCGTGAAGAATGGTTTGCCCCGGTGGCCTCCGGCTCCAACCCGGCCGATGCCATGGTGGTCTGCCCCTGCTCGATGGGCACCCTGGCGGCCATTGCCCATGGCATGAGCGACAATCTGATCGAGCGTGCCGCCGATGTCAGCATCAAGGAAGGCCGCAAGCTGATCCTGGTGCCACGCGAAACCCCACTGTCGGTCATCCACCTGGAAAACATGCTGCAGCTGGCACGGCTGGGGGTGGTCATCCTGCCTCCTGCGCCTGGCTTCTATACCCATCCGGCCAGCGTCGATGACATGGTGGATTTTATCGTGGCACGCATTCTGGATCAGTTGCGCATCCCCCATAGCCTGATGCCGCGCTGGGGTGAAGCACACAAGGAGTAAACCATGCGGGAAAACGCGTTGTGGAGCCTGCCGGCCTTGCGCCGGCTCGAAACCGAAGCCGAGCTGCAAGGGCTCGATCTGATGCAACGCGCCGCCCGCGCCACGGCCGACTGGGTGAGACAGCGCCTGCACAGTGATGCGCGCATTCTGGTGGCAGCCGGCCCCGGCAATAATGGCGGCGATGCCCTCTACGCGGCACTGCTGCTGATGCAGGCTGGCTACAGCGTAGACATCCTGCTGCCGCAAGCCGCCACTAGCCGGCAAAGCCAGGCTGCACTGCAAGCCATCCGTCAGGCCGGCGGGATTCCGCTGCAACAGCTGGCAAGCGACTATCCAACGCCCGAGCTGCTGATCGACGGCCTGTTCGGCATCGGCCTCAGCCGCCCGCTGTCGCCTGACTGGGCAGCCGTCATGACGCAGCTGAACGCACTGGACTGCCTGAAGCTGGCGCTGGACTGCCCCAGCGGGCTGGACCCTTACACCGGCCAGGCGCAACAGGCCTGCATCCGCGCCAGCCATACCCTGACCTTTCTCTGTCACAAACCGGGGCTGTACTATGCCGCCGGTGCCGATCATGCCGGTCAAATCGAACTGGCCGGGCTCGATTGCCCGCAAGCACTGCTTCCGCCTGCCGAGGGCTATCTGAACCGGCAGGATGCCAGCCCACTGCAACGCCGCCGCGACAGCCACAAAGGCAGCAATGGCACGCTATGCCTCATTGGCGGCAATCGCGGCATGCTGGGTGCCGCCCTGCTGGCCGGCCGCGCAGCACTGGCGGCCGGAGCCGGCAAAGTCCATGTACTGACACTGGATGGCAGCCTGACCGTCGATCCGCTCTGTCCGGAACTGATGCTGCAATATGCCGACCCGGCCATGCCGCTGCCTGCCGCCGACGTCCTGGCGCTCGGTCCCGGCCTGGGTCAGGACAAACCGGCCCGGCAATGGCTCAAACGGGTCCTGGCCAGCACCTTGCCCCTGGTGCTGGATGCCGATGCCCTGAACCTGCTGGCCAGCAATGCCGACCTGCAGCACACACTGGCCCGGCGCCCTGCCAGCACCATACTGACACCGCACCCGGCAGAAGCAGCCCGCCTGCTGGCTTGCAGCAGTGCCGATGTACAAGGCGACCGCCTGAGCGCCGCACGCCAGCTGGCCGAGCGTTTCCAGTGCACCGTGCTGCTCAAGGGTGCCGGCAGCCTGATCGTGACCGTCGGACAACCCTATCTGCTCAATACCAGTGGCGGTCCGGCGCTGGCGGCGGCCGGTCAGGGCGATGTGCTGACCGGGCTGATCGCCGCCCTGCTGGCCCAGGGCATGGAGGCGCACGCCGCCAGCAGTCTGGCAGCGCGGGTACACGGACTGGCCGGTGATGAATACCAGCAACAGGCCGGTGGCCCCATCGGCCTGAGCGCATCTGCCACCAGCCAGCGCTGCAGTGCCTGGCTGAACCGCCTGCTCTAGTCTGCCGCCCGTCCAACACCTGTTTTTGTATACAATTCTGCTTCGCACAGCATGCTGGCCCTGTGTAAAATAAGCCACCAATATGGTGGAGAATTGTCTTGCCTCAACAAAAAAAAGCTTACCTGCTCGGGCTTTCTGCCGTTCTTGCCTGGTCTACCGTGGCCACAGCCTTCAAGATCAGCTTGCAGCATCTGTCACCTGCCCAGCTTGTTTTGTATGCAAGCATTGCCTCCACCCTCAGCCTGCTTTCCATCCTGCTGTGGCAAGGCCGTCTTGCCAGCCTGCTGCCGGCCCTGCGTCAGCACTGGCGCGGCTCGCTGCTGCTGGGCGCAGTCAATCCGCTCGCCTACTACCTGATCCTGTTCCAGGCTTACGCCCTGCTGCCGGCCCAGGAGGCCCAGGCCATCAACTACACCTGGGCACTGACCATGACCTTGCTGTCGGTGCCCCTGCTCAAACACCAGCTGAGCCGGCATGACGTGCTGGCCGCGGTGATTTGCTATCTGGGCGTGCTGGTCATCGGCACCCACGGCCAGCTGCTGCAACTGCATTTTTCCAGCCTCGCCGGCGTCGGCTACGCCCTGGCATCCACCCTGCTCTGGGCCGGCTACTGGATTTTCAATGCCCGCGACCAGCGCGAACCGGTAATCGGACTGACGCTCAACTTCTTGCTGTCCTTGCCGCTGACACTGGCCTTTTGCGCGTTCAGCGGCGAACTCAAGCCCGTGGCTTGGCAGGGCCTGGCTGGCGCCGCCTATGTCGGCAGCCTGGAAATGGGCTTCACCTTCGTACTGTGGCTGAGCGCAATGAAGCTCACCAGCAGTACCGCACGCATCGCCAACCTGATTTTCCTGTCGCCCCTGTTATCGCTGGGCTTGATCCACTTCATTGTTGGTGAACCCATCCTGCCCTCCACCATGATCGGACTGGGCTTGATTCTGGGCGGGCTGCTGCTGCAGAAACTGGGAAAAACCCACTAGAACTACCCTTTAGTTCAGTTCGAATACTTTTGCCGGAACTGATTCCACCAGCGCAAGAGTGCAAAAAAACCGCATTCCTCAACGTGCACGTGCTTGTTGTACTGCCATTTGCAAGCATAAACCTTTAAATTATCCCGATCACCGGCGGCAGCCGTGACAGCTTCATACTGCGATGCCAACATGCTTAGCAATCAGATGTGGCAATTCCCGGGTTGAGTTTCTAGGATTCAAACAGGGTAAGAGGGATAATAAAATCAATGAACAGTATCAAATCGAAGCTCAGGCTTTGGCTGATGATGGGGGTGACCGTGATCGTGGCGATCACCGGTTTGTTGTCATACAACCAGAACCGCAGCCAGGATGAAGCAGATTACCAGGCACAGCGTGCCTCGCTGCAAGCGCGGCTATCCTTGTCCCTGCCACATGGGGTCTGGCAGATGGACGACTCCTATACCCGCCTGACACTGGATGCCGAACTGGGCTGGAACTCCGTGGTAGCCATCCGCATCACCGGTGATGCCGGGCTGAACATCGGCCGCATCCGCAGCGACAACAATACCCTGCGCGACATGGCCCCCTCCGAAAAGCCCAGCAGTGATGACGTGCTGACCCTGCCCATCATCTACCAGAATCGTGAAAAGCTTGGCACGGCCACCGTCTACCTGTCCCGCAGCCAGCTGGAACACCGCCAACTGGTGCACCTGCTGGAAATCCTGCTGGAAATCGTGGTGCTGGATGTACTGATCTTCTTCGTGATGACCTACAACCTGAACCGCTTCGTGTTCGATCCGCTGAAGCGCCTGCAGGACGCACTGAATCGTGCCGCCAGCAGTGATGACGCCAAATCCTCGCGCATCTCGCAACAAACCCAGGATGAGTTCGGCGCAGTCACCCGCAGCTTCAACCGCATTGTCGACCGCATTTCCGCCGACCTTGCCATGCGTACGGCGGCCGAGGCCCAGGCGCGCCAGGAAAAGGACAATGCCGAACTGGCCTTGCGCCAGCTGGTGCAGACCCAGCAAACCCTGGTCGAGGCGGAAAAACTCGCCTCGCTGGGCAGCCTGGTGGCGGGCGTGGCTCACGAAATCAACACCCCGGTGGGTATCACCCTGACCACGGCCTCGCACCTGGCCACCACCACCCTGCACATCACGGAAAAACTGGATAACGGCGGGATCAAGAAGAGTGATTTCCAGGCCTATCTGGATACGGCCAAAGAGTGCTGCGAGCTGATCTTGTCCAATGCCGAACGCGCGGCCAACCTGATCCACAGCTTCAAGCAGGTGGCGGTGGATCAAACCAGCGAACAGCGCCGCGACTTCCAGCTCAATGACTACCTGAGTGAAATCGTCACCAGCCTCAAGCCGCGTTTCAAGCGCTCGCAGACCAGCATAGATATTTCCTGCGAAGACGACCTGCTGCTGGACAGCTATCCGGGCGCGGTATCGCAAGTCATCACCAACCTGCTGGTCAATGCCCTGGTACATGGTTTTGATGAAAAACCAGGCGGCACCATCAGCATTCATGCCGAGCGCAGCAGCAACAACAATGTCAAACTGAGCATCCGCGATAACGGCAAGGGCATCCCTGCCGAAAACCTCAACCGCATCTTCGACCCCTTCTTCACCACCCGCCGCGGCAGTGGCGGCAGCGGACTGGGCCTGCATATCGTCTATAACATCATCCGGCAACGTTTGGGTGGCACCATCGAAGTAGAAAGCCAGCCTGGCAAGGGTAGTACCTTCACCATCACCATGCCCTGCATCGCCCCTGAGATCCCGCACAAGGAGTTCAAGCAATGAGCCCGCAGCAAGCAAATGACGACGACTGGCTGCTGGATGACGACCCGCCAGACCACAGCAAGCCTTTGCCCCAGTACAAGCATCCCTGGAAAATCCTGATCGTGGATGATGAGCCGGATGTACACAGCGCCACCGCACTGGCCATCCGCAATATCCGCTACAAGGATCGCGCACTCGAGCTGCTGAGCGCCTACTCGGCGGCGGAAGCCCTGCACATGCTGCAGCAGCATGGCGATGTGGCGCTGATCCTGCTGGATGTGGTGATGGAAACCGACGACGCCGGCCTGCGACTGGTCCGCCGCATCCGCGAGGAGCTGCAGATCAGCACCACCCGCATCGTGCTGCGCACCGGCCAGCCAGGTCAGGCTCCGGAGCAGGAAGTCATCCTCAATTACGATATCAACGACTACAAGACCAAGACCGAGCTGACGGTCCAGAAATTGTTCACCACGGTGATCGCCTCCTTGCGCGCCTACGAAAACCTGATCACCATCGAGAAGAACCGCCAGGGCCTGGCCAAGATTCTGGAAGGGGCCGCCGATCTGTACCAGATGTTCTCGCTCAAGGAGTTTGCCTCTGGCGTGCTCAAGCAGATCAGCGCCATTCTCGATGTCGGCACCGACGGCATCCTGTGCGTGGAAAGCACACCGGACATGACCGGCCGGCCGCAGCTGGAAATCCTGGCCGCTGCCGGCGCCTATGAAAGCCTGCTGGAAAGCGGCAGCCTGGACGACTACCCGGACCTGGCCAGCGCCATCCGGCGCGCCTTGCAGGAAAAACGCAATATCTACCAGCATCCCTACGATGTGTTGTGCATAACCGCGCAGAACGGGCGCGAATTCGCCGTGCACTTCACCCCGCCCTGGCCGCTGGACGATGTCGAACGCAATCTGCTGGAAGTGTTCTGCCAGCGCATTTCCTCGGCCTACGACAACCTCTATCTCTACAACCAGCTGCGCCATTCGCAGGAAGCCACCGTGGTGGCACTGGCAGCCCTGGCCGAGTACCGTGATACCGATACCGGCGCCCATGTGCTGCGGGTGCAGAAACTGACCGATGCCATTGCCGGCGAAATCCGCCAGCGCGGCCAGTATCTGGACCTGCTGACGGCGGAATTCATGGACATGGTGGGCATGGCCAGCATCCTGCACGATGTCGGCAAGGTCGGCACACCGGATCACATCCTGTTCAAGCCCGGCAAACTGGACCCCGAGGAGAGGCGCATCATGGAGCAGCATGCCGGTATTGGCGCCAGCATCCTCGCCAAGTCGGCGCAGATGGTCGAGGGGCAAAGCTATCTGTCACTGGGTTCTGAAATTGCCGGCGGCCACCACGAGCACTTCGATGGCAATGGCTACCCCAACAAACTGAAAGAGCAGCAAATTCCGCTTTCCGCCCGCATCGTGGCCGTGGTGGATGTGTTTGATGCCCTGCTCAACAAGCGTCCTTACAAAGAGCCCTGGGCGTTGTCCGAAACCCTGGACTACATCCGCAGCCGCGCTGGCAGCCAGTTTGATCCGGTCGTGGTCAGTGCACTGTGCGATATGGTGGAGCAAGGGCGGCTGCCCTTCGAGCTGTAAGCTCCGCAGCAACAACAAAGCCGCCAGCAGCTTGCGCTGTGGCGGCTTTGTCATGGTCTGAAAGCAGTGATCAGGCCACGTAGAACATCACGCTGACAAACTGGCAGATGCTGCCACCCAGCACGAACAAGTGCCAGATACCGTGGCCATGGCGGATTTTCTCGTCATTGATAAACCAGTAAATACCCACGCTGTAAATCAGCCCGCCCAAGGCCAGCCAGAACAGCCCGCCCCAGGACATGGCGGCAAGCAGCGGCTGCATGGCAATCACCACCAGCCAGCCCATCACCACATACAAGATCATCGACAGCAGCCGGGTGCGCCGCCCCAGCGTCAACTCCTGGATAATGCCGAAAATGGCCAGGCCCCAGCTCAGGCCGAACAGCGTCCAGCCCCAGGCCCCGCGCAAGGTAACCAGGCAATATGGGGTGTAACTGCCGGCAATCAGCAAATAAATGGCCGAATGGTCGCACTTCTGCAAAATCGCCTTGGCCCGCCCCCTGGCGCTGTGATACAGCGTGGAAATCAGGTAAAGCAGTACCAGGGTGGAACCGTACAGGCTGAAGCTGACAATTTTCCAGGGATCACCCTGCTCGGCGGCCACGTACACCAGGCTGATCAGCCCGGTAATGGCCAGCACGGTTCCCACCAGGTGGGAAATCCCGTTGAAGCGCTCTCCGTAGTACATAACCCTTCTTTCTCCTGCCCGGCCAGGCGAGGCATGACCGAAGCTGCCGTTGCGACAGGCTTGGGCAAGCAAAACAATGCCACAGTTCCAGCGTATACCAAGCAAGATAGCGTCAATTCATCGCAATACAAGCACGGCCAGGGCAAAAACACAGCCACAGCAACAACAAAGCGGGCCGTAGCCCGCTTGGTAACAGCAACAGCTCAATCTGCAGCTCAGGCGCCCAGCGCCTTCAATACATTGCCACGCACGACTTCGACCGGCTGGGTGCCATCGATCTTGACGTACTTGGGAGCCTTGGCATCGCCACTGGCCGCGCGCTGACCATAAAAGCCCACCAGCACTTCGGTTTGCTCGTGATAAACCGCCAGGCGCTTTTTCACGGTTTCTTCGTGGTCGTCATCACGCTGGATCAGGTCCTCACCGGTCTCGTCATCCTTGCCGGCCACTTTCGGCGGGTTGAAGGTGATGTGGTAGGTACGACCGGAAGCCACGTGTACACGACGGCCAGCCATGCGCTCGACAATGGCGGCATCCGGCACATCGATCTCCACCACGTAGTCGATATCCACACCGGCAGCAATCATGGCTTCGGCTTGCGGAATGGTACGCGGGAAACCGTCGAACAGAAAACCGTTGGCACAGTCGTCCTGCGCAATACGCTCTTTCACCAGGCCAATGATGATGTCGTCACGCACCAGGCCGCCGGCATCCATGATGGCCTTGGCTTCCAGGCCCAGCGGCGTGCCGGCCTTGACGGCAGCGCGCAGCATGTCGCCAGTGGAAATCTGCGGAATGCCGAACTGTTCACGAATATAGTTGGCCTGAGTACCCTTGCCAGCGCCCGGAGCGCCCAACAGAATCAATCGCATAATTACTCCCGTCAGTTTGTATGTCGTTTATTGTGTTTGGTGTTCATCGGCCGTCTTCTGCTGCGGCCTTGCCGGACGCTCAGCGCCCGGCCAGTACGGCACGCACCCGTTCCAGGTCTTCCGGCGTATCCACGCCGGCTGCGGGTGCTTCGCTCACCGTGGCCACCATGATGGGGTAGCCATGCCACAACACACGCAGCTGTTCCAGTGCTTCGAACTGTTCCAGCGGTGCCGGGCTCAATGAGCTGTAGGTCTGCAAAAAGCCTGCCTGATAGGCATACATGCCGATGTGCCGCAAGACCGGTAGGTCTGCCGGCAAGACGCTTGTATCGTGTGCAAACGCGTCACGGGCATAGGGTATCGGGGCCCGGCTGAAATACAGGGCCCGCCCAGCATGGTCCAGCACCACCTTGACCACATTGGGATTGAACATGTCGGCGGCAGCATGAAACGGATGGGCCACCGTGGCCATCGGCACTTGTGTGCTGGCCATCAGCGCGGCCAGCTGGTCGATCAGCGCCGGATCGATCAAGGGCTCGTCGCCCTGCACATTCACCACGATCTGCGCGGCATCCCACTGCATCTGCTGGGCGACTTCCGCCAGACGGTCGGTACCGCTGGCGTGATCAGCACGCGTCATTACCGCGGCAATGCCATGTGCGGCGCAGGCCTGCACGATATCGGCATGATCGGTGGCCACCACCACCTGGCTGGCCGCACTTTTTGCCGCCTGCTCGGCCACCCGCACCACCATGGGCTTGCCGGCCAGATCAGCCAGCGGCTTGCCCGGCAGCCGGCTGGAGGCCATGCGCGCGGGAATGACGACGGCAAAACCGCTCATTTCACTTCTTCTTCCGGCGCCAGTTCGCGCGCTTCGGTTTCCAGCATCATCGGGATACCGTCCCGCACCGGGAAAGCCAGACGATCACCCTTGCAGATCAGTTCCTGCCGGGCCTTGTCGAATACCAGCGGGCCCTTGCACAGCGGGCACACCAGGATGTCCAGAAATTTAGCGTCCATGTCTTATCTTCAATCGGGAAAGTAGCCAGCCTGCCAGATCCGGCGTCAGCTGTGCCGTAACCGGCAAGACCCATAGTCTAGCACGCTGCGCCGCATCATGAATCACCCGCCGCAATTTCACCGCATCTTTGCTGGTGACGATGATGGGCTGGTCGCCCGCCGGCAAATCCGCCGGGCTGAAAGCGTAATGATCGGGAAAGCTCAGACAGTGCTGCAGGGAAAATCCCAGGCCGCGCAAGGTATTGAAAAAACGTTCCGGATGACCGATGCCAGCCAGTGCCAGCACCGGCTCGGCAGCGAAATCCGCCACACTGCGACTGCAGGCCGGATCCGCCAGCGCCACAAGGCGCTCGGCACGCAGCTGCATCTGGAAGCAGGGCAGCGTGGCCGGCAGCGGCAAGGAAGACGCGGCCCCGTTCACCACCACGGCATCCACGCTGGCAAGACGCGAGGCCGGTTCGCGCAGCGGGCCGGCCGGCAGCAAATGGCCATTGCCCAGACCACGCCCGCCATCCAGCACCACCACTTCCAGCGTGCGAGCCAGCCGGTAATGCTGCAGGCCATCATCGGTCAGGATCAGCTGCAAATCGGGATGAGCACGCAGCAGCAACTGGCCGGCGGCCACCCGGTCGCGCCCCACCGCAACCGGTGCACCACTGGCCGCCAGCAGCAGGGGCTCGTCCCCCACCAGCTCCGGGCGGCTATCCGCAGTGAGCAGCGTGGGCTGCCGGTGCTGCCCGCCATAACCGCGACTGATCACCCCCACCCGCACGCCACGGGCTTGCAGCGCCGCCAGCAGGCTCAGCGTCAGCGGTGTTTTGCCAACACCGCCCACATTGATGTTGCCGATCACCACCACCGGCACCGCCAGCTGGTGGCTGCGCAGCAGCCGCAGGCGATAGCCGGTGCGCCGCAGCGCCGAGACCAGTGCAAACAGCCCTTCCAGCGGAGCCAGAAGGGCTGTCAGCCACCATGCTGGTTGATACCAGTGGCGTTCGATGCGTTGGCTGAGACGACTCACGGCGCAGTATTCTGCGTGGCGAAAGTCAGCTGGGTCAGGCCCACGGCCCGCGCAGCCTCCATCACGCTCACCACCGACTGATGGGTCGCCTTGGCATCGGCGTTGATGATGACCACCGGGTCTTTCTTGCCGGCAGCCGCATCACGCAACTGCGCCTGCAAGGCAGACTTGTCCGCGGCGGCCAGCTTGTGTCCGGCCACCTCCATTTCACCGGATGCGGCCACGGCGACGGTAATTTCGGCAGCCGCAGGCTGGCTGGTTTCGGCCTGGGCACTGGGCAGATTGATCTTCAGCTCGGCGAACTTGGAATAGGTGGTGGTGACCATCAGGAAAATCAGGATCACCAGCAGCAAATCAATCATCGGGATGAAATTGATTTCCGGCTCCTCGCGGTGCCGTCCGCGACGAAAATTCATGGCTTGCTACCGTTCTGGCGTTCGCCGTGCAGCACTTCCACCAGCTTCACCGCCTGCGCTTCCATCTCCACCAGCAGGCCATCCACACGGGCGCGGAAATGGCGATAGAACATCATGCTGGGAATGGCCACGATCAAACCGAAGGCCGTGTTGTACAGTGCAATGGAAATGCCATGTGCCAGCTGCTGCGGATTGGTGGAACCGCCCGGTGCCTGCGAACCGAAAATCTCGATCATGCCGATCACCGTACCCAGCAGGCCCAGCAAGGGGGCCATGGCCGCGATGGTGCCCAGCGTATTCAGAAAGCGTTCCAGTTGATGTGCCACCACGCGGCCTTCGTCTTCGATGGCGTCTTTCATCACCTCGCGGCTGACGCTGACATTACGCAGACCGGCGGCAAACAGCTTGCCCAGCGGGGAATGGTTGTTGAGTAATTGCAGCAGGTCGGCAGAGGCGCCAACCCGGCGATATTCGGTTACAGTCTGCGCCAGCAGGCCATCCGGCACGATCAGCGACGCGCGCAAACTGAACAGCCGCTCGAAGATGATGGCCAGCGAAATGACCGAGGCCAGAATGATGGTCCAGATCGGCCAGCCGGCCGCTTCAATGATTGACCACACGAAACACTCTCCAAAGCTTTAGCTAAACGCTAAACTTTAGCGGTTGCCGGGGTTCTCGGCAACCGTAGACCGCGCGTTGCCGCCAATAAAAAAAGACATTTCCCAAAGCAATGTAAGTAAATTCGCTAAGGTTCGATTTTCTAAGGGAAATTTGCCAGCATCCACAGATGCTGTGGATAACTTTGTTGATAAGCTTGTGAACAGACTGCGCATATCCTGCTGGCACGGCGCTTTCATCCGGCTGCACGCAATTTGAACAAAATGCACAAGTAATTGTTTTTAAAAGAATTTAATCAAAGCAAGATACCCCCAGCCAAAAGCATTGTCCGACAATTTACAGACGACAAAAAACGGTATTCTTGCTGTGGATGACTTGACAACCATGAATTTCAATACCTCGGCCAATGATGTGATCAGCGTCTCCTCGCTGAACCGCATGGCACGCGACCTGCTCGAATCGGGCCTGCCCCCCATGTGGATAGGCGGTGAAATATCCAATCTGACGCTGGCCGCTTCCGGTCACGCCTATTTCTCGCTCAAGGATGGTGGCGCGCAGATCCGCTGCGTCATGTTCCGCCACAAGCTGAGCCTGCTTCCCTTCCGCCTGGCCGAAGGCATGCAGGTGGAGCTCAAGGGCCTGGTCACCCTGTACGAAGCCCGTGGCGACTTCCAGATCAATGTCGACACCATGCGCTCGGCCGGATTGGGCCGGCTGTATGAAGCCTTTGAAAAACTCAAGGCCAAGCTGAATGCCGAGGGCCTGTTCGAGCATGCGCGCAAGCGCGCCTTGCCAGCGCACCCGCGCGCCATCGGCATTGTGACCTCGCCGGCCGCCGCGGCACTGCGCGATGTCGTCACTACTCTGGCGCGGCGCATGCCAAGCATCCCGGTCATCCTCTACCCGGCACAGGTACAGGGGGAAAGCGCTGCCCGGCAAATTGCCGCGGCCATCCAGCAAGCTTCGGCCCGACAGGAAGTGGACGTGCTGATTGTGTGCCGTGGTGGTGGCAGCATCGAAGACTTGTGGTCATTCAACGAAGAGATCGTTGCCCGCGCCCTGGCCGCCTGCACCATTCCCACCGTCAGCGGTGTCGGCCACGAAACCGATTTCACCATCTGTGACTTTGTCGCCGACCGCCGCGCCCCTACCCCCACTGCGGCAGCCGAGCTGGTCTCGCCCAGCCAGGAGCAGCTGCGCCTGCAACTGGAACAGGGCAAGCGCGGCCTGGAGCGTGCCCTGTCCCGGCTGCTCACCGACAAGTCGCAGCGACTGGACTACCTGGCCCGTCGCCTGGCCCATCCCGGTGACAAGCTGCGCCGTCAGGCCCAGGCCCTCAGCCAGGCCGGCGACCGCCTGCAGCGCGGGCTGGACACCCTGTTTTCACGCCGACGCTGGGCACTGCAACTGGCCAGCAGCCGCATGCAGCGCCACCAGCCCCAGCTCGCCCAGCAGCAGCAACAGCTTGTCCGGCTGGCCGAGCGCATGCAGCGTGGCATCAGCCAGACACTGCACCGGCAGCAGCAATTGCTGCAGCGGCATCACGCCACACTGGAGGCCATGAACCCGGAGGCCGTACTCAGCCGTGGCTATGCCATTGTGCAGAAGCGTGATGGGCAGGCTGTCAAATCACCGCAGGAGCTGCTGAATCAGGAGCGGGTGCTGCTCCGCCTGGCCGAAGGCATCACCGAGGCCATCATCGATCACCCGCAAGGCGCGCAACCGGAATTGCCATTCTGAAAACCGGCAGGCGAAGGAAGGATGGCTTGACAGGGCCCTGCTTTTTGCCGAGCATGCGAATCAAACAACCGTTTGAATGCAATCATGCTCAAGCCTTCGCCGCGCCTGCTCAAGACCATCATCAATCTGTGGCCGCCCTTTCTGGGAGCCGGCATCAAGGTATGTCACATCGCCGCCGACTGGAAACAAGTGGATGTGCGCTTGCGGCTGGGCCTGACCAACCGCAATTATGTCGGCGTGCATTTCGGCGGCAGCCTGTATTCGATGACCGATCCGTTTTTCATGCTGATGCTGATGCAGTCCCTGGGGCGCGACTATGTGGTGTGGGACAAGGCCGGCGCCATCGAATACCACAAGCCGGGAACCGGGGTGGTCAGCGCCAGCTTCCGGCTGGACGAGACGCAATTGCAGGACATCCGCCAGCGCACCGCCGCCGGCGAGAAATATCTGCCGCAATTGCAGGTCGATATCCATGACCAGGCTGGCGATCTCGTCGCCACCGTCCACAAAACCCTGTATGTCAGACGTAAAAAAGGCCGCTAAGCGGCCTTTTTTGCTTGGCGTTGCCCGACCTAAAGTTCAGTCGACAAAACCGCAGAATACTTCTCGCATCATCTTCAGTACTTCCAGTGTGCGGATGTCGCCAACACGGTAATACACCCGGTTGGCATCCTTGCGCGTGCGCAGCACACCTTTGTCACGCATGATGGCCAGATGCTGGGAAATGTTGCTCTGCGAGGTTCCTACCTGCTCCACAATATCCTGCACACTGACTTCCTGGTCGCCCAGTACCGAAATGATCTTCAGCCGCAAGGGATGCGACATGGCCTTCATCGCCCTCGAGGACTGTTCGATCTGGTCATCGTTGAACAGCAAGCTCTGCTCCTAAGTAGATTGCAATGCGTATTTATATTGGTTTGACTACGGTACAATACTATCTAAAAAAACCAATACCATCAAGAATTTCTAATATTCTGATTGTGGACATCATGACAGCTATCACACCGGTATTACTCCTCATCCTCGACGGCTTCGGACACCGACTGGAAGGCGACGACAACGCCATCCTGCATGCCAACACCCCCACCTGGAACGCACTGAAACAGGCTTTTCCCTATGGCGTGATTGACGCCTCCGAAGGCTTTGTCGGCCTACCCAAAGGGCAGTTCGGCAACTCGGAAGTCGGCCATCTCAATATCGGCGCCGGTCGGATTGTCCAACAGGACATCAGCCGCATCGACTGCGATATCGAAGAAAACCGCTTCGACCAGAACCCCGTCCTGCAACAAGCCATCCAGCAAGCCAAAACCTCAGCCCTGCACGTGATGGGCCTGCTGTCCGACGGCGGCGTGCACAGCCACGAAAATCACATTTTTGCCCTGATCCGCGCCGCCCAGGCCGCTGGCGTCAGCAAGATTTATGTGCATGCCTTCCTGGATGGTCGCGACACCCCGCCGCGTAGCGCGGAAACCTACCTCAAGCGTCTGGATGAAGTGCTGGCCGACTGCCCGGCGGCACGTCTGGTATCGCTCGTTGGCCGCTACTGGGCCATGGATCGCGACAAACGCTGGGAGCGGGTGGAGCCTGCCTATCGCCTGCTGGTGGAAGGCGAAGGCCTGTACCACGCCGATAACGGCCTGCAAGCGCTGCAAGCCGCCTACGCCCGCGATGAAAACGATGAGTTCGTGGCCGCCACCAGCATCGGCGAGCCGGTAAAAATGCAGGATGGCGATGTCGCGGTATTCATGAACTTCCGTGCCGACCGCGCACGCCAGCTCACCACCGCGCTGACCGACCCGTCTTTCAGCGGTTTTACTGCGCGCCAACCCAAGCTGGCACAGTTTGTCACCCTCACCTCGTATGGCGACGCTTACAGCAATCCCGTGGCCTATGGGCCGCAAAAGATCAGCAATGGCTTTGGCGAATACCTGGCCAGCCTGGGCCTCAAGCAGCTGCGCATTGCCGAAACCGAAAAATATCCGCACGTCACCTACTTCTTCAATGGTGGCGAAGAGCAGGTGTATCCGGGTGAAGACCGCATCCTGGTCCCCTCGCCCAAGGTGGCCACTTACGACCTGCAGCCGGAAATGAACGCAGCCCAGGTGACCGACCACATCGTCGAGGCCATTGCCTCGGGCAAATACCAGGCCATCATCTGCAATTACGCCAATGGCGACATGGTAGGCCATACCGGCAAGTTCGATGCCGCGGTCAAGGCAGTGGAAACGCTGGATGCCTGCATCAAGCGCTGCGTCGATGCCATGCGCGCCGCCGGTGGCGAAGTGCTGATCACCGCCGATCACGGGAACTGCGAGCAGATGTTCGACTCTGTGCATCACCAGCCGCACACCCAGCACACGCTGGACAAGGTGCCCTTCCTCTACATCGGCCGCAAGGCCCGCATCAAGGAAGGTGGCGCACTGCGGGACATCTCGCCGTCGCTGCTGGCCATGATGGGCCTGCCCCAGCCGGCTGAAATGACCGGCCGTTCGCTGATCGACTTCCAGTAAGTCGCTGCGCCGGTCTGCCATGCAGACCGGCGGTCTCTCCGGCACCATCCCTCCGCATCCGCCTGTTATCATGCAGGCCACAGGCTTAATCCGAAGCGATAATGGAATGAAACCGATACTGCTGTTCGCCCTGCTGGCCGGCGCGGCCCAGGCCGCGACACCGACTGCCTCTCCCCCCCTGTCTACCGCTCCGCAGCAGCAGAACCTGCAATCGGTGCGCAAGGAAATCGACAGCCTGAAAAAGGACCTTGCCCAGAAGCAGGTGGTGCAGCAGGAAGCCAAATCGGCCATCCAGGAGTCGGAACAGGCCATTGCCAAGACCAGCCAGGTGATTGCCACGCTGGAAAACAAGCAAAGCAATTCGGCACAACAGCTGGCCGAACTGCGCAAACAGGTACAAGACACGGCAAACAAGCTGGCCACCACCCGCCAGCATGTCGCACAGATGCTGGCCAGGCAGTACAAAAATGGCGATCACGACGCCATGAAGCTGATGCTCAATGCCGACGATCCCAACCAGACCTCGCGCGACATGGTGTATTACCAGCACATTGCCAAAGCCCAGCAGCAGATGGTGGCGCAGCTGATTACCCACCAGCACGAACTGGAAGCACTCACCTACCAGCTGGAACAGGAGCTGGCCCGCCTGGACGCGCTGTCGACCCACAAGAGCCGGGAAAAAAACGCCCTGCTCAACAGCAAGACCAACAAGCTGGCCCAGTTGAACAAGCTGTCCGGTGAAATACAGGCCGGGCAAAGTCGCCTGGGCAAGCTGCAAGAGGATGAAAAGCGGCTGACCAACCTGATTGCCCAGATCAATCAGGAGATCGAACGCCGCCGCAAGGAAGCCGCCCGCAAGGCGGCCGAAGAGCGCAAGGCCCGTCAGGCTGCCGCCATTGCGGCCAAGAAGGAAAACGAACGCCGCCGCAAACTGGCCGAAAGCGCCCGCAAGCAAGGCAAGCCGGTGCCGGAAGTGGCCAAGAAGTCCGTGCCGGTTCCACAGGAAAAACCCGTGGACGAGGTGGCAGACAACAGCGCCGCCGGCAAGGCCTTCACCAGCCTGCAGGGACGCATGAAAATGCCGGTGTCCGGTGTGCTGGCCGGCCGCTTTGGCAGCGCCCGCAGCGAAGGCACCTCCTGGAAGGGGCTGTTCATCAAAACGGCACCCGGCCAGGCCGTGCATGCGGTCGCCGATGGCAACGTAGTGTATGCTGATGCGCTGCGCGGATTCGGCAACGCCGTGATCATTGACCACGGCGGCAATTACCTCACGGTGTATACCGGCCTGTCCTCCATCGGCAAGAGCGTGGGCAGTTCGGTCAAAGCCGGTGAAACACTCGGCAACACAGGCGCACTGGACAGCGGCGAATCCGGCCTGTACTTTGAAATCCGGCATATGGGACGACCTCTCAACCCGCAAACCTGGGTACGCTAAGCCACCCGCGGTATCGGAGACCAACACACAACATGACTAGTCATCGCATGAAAAAAATTGCCTGGCTCGCCGCCGGCGCTCTGGCCGGCGGCGCCCTTACCCTCAGTGTGCAGGCTTTCGCCGGCAAGGACCCCACGCCCACGGCGCTGCCGCTGAACGAATTGCGTACCTTTGCCGAAGTATTCGGCCGCATCAAGCAGGATTATGTTGATCCGGTCGATGACAAAAAGCTGATCACCGAGGCCATCAAGGGCATGCTCAGCGGGCTGGACCCGCATTCCGACTACATGGATGCCGATGCCTTCAAGGAATTGCGTGAAGGCACCCAGGGCGAATTCGGTGGTCTGGGCATTGAAATCGGTGCCGAAGACGGCCTGGTGAAAGTCGTTTCGCCGATTGAAGACACCCCGGCGCAAAAGGCTGGCATCAAGAGTGGCGACCTCATCATCAAGATCGACGACACCCCGGTACGCGGCCTGTCGCTGAACGATGCGGTCAAGCGCATGCGTGGCAAGCCCGGCACCAAGGTCACGCTGACCATTGCCCGCAAGAGTGAAACCAAACCGCTGGTCTTCACCCTCAACCGCGCCATCATCAAGACCAAGAGCGTCAAGTTCAAGCTGCTGGAACCGGGCTACGGCTATGTCCGCATCACCCAGTTCCAGGAACACACCACGGAAAACCTGGCCGAAGCCGTGGCCAGCATGACCAAGCAGAACAAGCAGCCGCTCAAGGGCCTGGTGCTGGACCTGCGTGATGACCCCGGTGGCCTGCTGACCAGCGCCGTCGGAGTCTCGGCCGCCTTCCTGCCCAAGGATGCGCTGGTGGTGTACACCGAAGGCCGCACCGCCGATGCCAAGATGAAGCTGACCGCCTCGCCGCAGAACTACGGCCGCCCGGGCATGCCCGATCCGCTGTCGGTACTGCCGCAGGAAACGCACAAGGTACCGTTGGTGGTGCTGGTCAACGGCGGCTCGGCCTCGGCCTCGGAAATCGTGGCCGGCGCGCTGCAGGACCACAAGCGCGCCGTACTGGTGGGGACCCAGACCTTCGGCAAGGGCTCGGTACAGTCCATCCTGCCGCTGGGCAGTGCCGGTGGCATCAAGCTGACCACCGCCCGCTACTTCACCCCGAGCGGCCGCTCCATCCAGGCCAAGGGCATTGTGCCGGATGTGGTGGTGGAAGACGCTACCGTGACAGCGGCCGACCAGGCCCTGCGCGTGCGCGAGGTGGATCTGGAAAACCACCTGGCCAATCCGAATGGCGACGAAGCCCCGGCCAAGGCCGCCAAGCCGGCGAAACCGCCGGTGGCAACGCCGCTCAAGCAGGACGCGCCCAAGCCGCAGGATGACAAGGACGCCAGCCCGGATAATCCGCGCGAACCCAATCCGAAGCAGGATTACCAGCTGTCACAGGGCCTGAACATCCTCAAGGTGCAGCAGATCCTGATCAAGCAAGGCAATTGATACTGCTTCAGACAGCCACCCCGCCATGTGCAGGGTGGCTGTTTTCGTTTCCGCCCAGCAGATGACAGGTGGCAAAAGCCCTGCCCATGCCGTCCTATTCCTGCTAGGCTTGTCACTTCTGAAGTCCTTACCTGGCGGGAGCCAATCCAACAATGCTGAATCGGGAATTTGTCCTCTCATTCCGTGAAGCCGCCCCTTACATCAATACCTTTCGCGGTAAAACCTTCGTGCTCGCCATCAGCGGCGAAGCCGTGATGGAAGGCGGTTTTTACAATCTGTCGCAGGATATCAACCTGCTGGTCAGCCTGGGGGTGCGCGTGGTGCTGGTGCATGGCATCCGTCCCCAGATCGAAGCCTTGCTCAAGCGCTTTGGCCTGAACCGGCTGTTCCACCGCGACCGACGAGTGACCGATGCCAGCACCATGGAAATCGTCAAGCAAGCCTGTGGCATTACCCGGCACGGCATCGAGGCGCAATTGTCGATGGGCATGCCCAACTCCCCCATGTTTGGCGCCCACCTGCGCGTGGCTGGCGGCAATTTCATCACCGCCCAGCCGCTAGGCGTGCTGGATGGCGTGGACATGCAATACACCGGACAAGTACGGCGCATCGATGTCGACGGCATCAACACCCGGCTGAGCGCTGGCGAGCTGGTCTTGCTGTCGCCGGTCGGCTATTCGGTCACCGGCGAAGCCTTCAACCTCACCATGGAAGAAATGGCAGCCCAGCTGGCCTCAGCGCTGAAAGCGGAAAAACTGATTTTCGTGATCGAAGGCCGTGGCGTCACCAATGAGCTGGGGCAGTTCGTCAGCTCGCTCACCGCCCAGCAGGCAGAAGACCTGCTGCAGGCCGGGCACTTGCAGCGCGATGTCACCGCCTATCTGCCCTATGCAGTGAAAGCCACCCGCGACGGCATCCCGCGCGCCCACCTGGTCAGCCATCACGAGGATGGCTCGCTGCTGGCCGAGCTGTTTACCAATGGCGGCACCGGCACCATGATTGCGCGCGATTCGCTGGTCAAGGTCCGCAGCGCCGTCATTGACGACGTCGGCCCGATACTCAACCTGATTCGCCCGCTGGAAGAACAAGGCATTCTGGTCAAGCGCAGCCGTGAACACCTGGAAATGGAAATCTCCCAGTATTCGGTGCTGGAGCACGACGGCAAGATTTATGGCTGCGTGGCCATGCACGCCTTCCCCGAAGCCGGCATGGCCGAGCTGGCCTGCCTGGCGGTCGCACCGGAGCGGCGCGAAGGCCGCTTTGGCGAAACCTTGCTCAAGCATGTGGAATACCAGGCGCGTACCCAGGGTTTGAAAGCCCTGTTCGTGCTGACTACCCAGACCGCACACTGGTTTGTCGAACGCGGCTTCGCCGAAGCCGGCCGTGGCCAGTTGCCACTGGCGCGCCAGGCCTTCTACAACAATCAGCGCCGTTCGAAAATATTCGTCAAACAGCTGTAAAACCCGGCTTCAGCCACAGCCCCGGCATGGTTGGAAGGGTTTCATGTCTGTGACACAATACTGCAGTATATTCGGTTTAACTTTTGCAAGGATTCGCAATGGCAAGAAACGTCAATTGCATCAAGCTGGGTCGCGAGGCGGAAGGTCTCGACTTCCCCCCGTTGCCGGGCGAGCTGGGCAAGCGTGTGTATGAAAGTGTTTCCAAGGAAGCCTGGCAAGGCTGGTTGCGTTATCAGACCATGCTGATCAATGAAAACCGTCTGAGCCTGGCCGACGCCCGTGCCCGCCAGTATCTGGCAGCGCAACTGGAAGCCTATTTCTTTGGCGCCGGTGCCGATGCACCGGCCGGCTACACGCCGCCGCAGCAGTAATCATTACGCCGAGCCCTCCTGACCGAGGGCTTTTTTGTCTCAACCTCTCTCATCATTGGCGCGAAACCGTATGTCACAAACCCACGAGTTGCTGCTCAACCGTGAACTGGGCCTGATCGAATTCAACCGCAGAGTACTGGCTCAGGCCGAAGATCCAAGCCTGCCGCTGCTGGAGCGCCTGAAATACCTGTGCATCGTCTCCTCCAATCTGGACGAGTTTTTCGAAGTGCGCATGGCCTGGCTGAAAGATACTGCCCAGCTCACCCCCAACCGTATCCTGGCCGACGGCTCGACACCGGCACAGATCATGGCCAAGGTGTCTGCCGCCTCGCACGAACTGGTGCGCCAGCAATACGCCGTGATGAGTGACGTACTGTTCCCGGCGCTGCGCCAGGAAGACATCATCTTCCTGCGCCGTACCGAATGGACCGAGCAGCAACAGCAATGGGTGCATGATTTCTTCAGCAACGAGCTGCTGCCCATCCTCACCCCCATCGGACTGGACCCGTCCCACCCCTTCCCCAAGGTGCTGAACAAATCGCTCAACTTCGCGGTGGAACTGGAAGGACGCGATGCCTTTGGCCGCCAGTCCGACATTGCCATCGTGCAGGCGCCGCGCATTCTGCCGCGCGTGATCAAGGTGCCGCCCGAAGTGTGCAACGGCCACCCGCACACCTTTGTCTTCCTGTCCTCCATCCTGCACTCCCATGTGCATGAGCTGTTCCTCGGCATGACGGTGAAGGGCTGCTACCAGTTCCGCGTCACCCGCGACAGCGAACTGACGGTGGAAGACGAAGACCTGAAAAACCTGCGCACCGCCTTGCAGGGCGAATTGCGTCAGCGCCAGTTTGGCGATGCGGTACGGCTGGAAATTGCCGATACCTGCCCGCCGCACATGGAAGAATTCCTGCTCACCCAGTTCAACCTGAAAAAGCCGGATGTCTACCGCGTCAACGGCCCGGTCAACCTGGTACGCCTGATGCAGGTGCCGGACCTGGTCGACCGTCCGGACCTGAAATTCCCGCCCTTCGTACCCTCATTGCCCGACCAGCTGGACAAGAAAGTGCCGCTGTTCGAGGCCATCCGCAAGGGCGACATCCTGCTGCACCACCCCTTCCAGAGCTTCCAGCCGGTCATCGACATGCTGAATCTGGCAGCCACCGATCCGCAAGTGGTGGCCATCAAGATGACGGTATACCGTACCGGCACCGACTCGGTGCTGATGGAATCGCTGATTGCCGCCGCCCGCGCCGGCAAACAGGTCACCGTGGTACTGGAACTGATGGCGCGCTTCGACGAAGAAGCCAACATCAGCTGGGCCAGCCACCTGGAAGATGCCGGCGCACACGTGGTGTATGGCGTGTTCGGCTACAAGGTCCATGCCAAGATGCTGATGGTGATCCGCCGCGAAGACAAACGCCTGCGCCGCTATGTGCATCTGGGCACCGGCAACTACCATCCGCGCACCGCCCGCTTCTATACCGATCTGGGCCTGCTCACCTGCAACGAAGATATCGCCAGCGATGTCAACGACATCTTCGTGCAACTGACCGGCCTGGGTCGTGCCAGCCAGCTCAAGCAGCTGTACCAGAGCCCGTTTACCCTGCACAGCCTGCTGCTCGACTCCATCGAACGCGAAATCGAACACGCCCAGCAAGGCCGTCCGGCGCAGATCATCGCCAAGATGAACGCCCTGCTGGAGCCACAGGTGATTCATGCCCTGTACCGCGCCAGCCAGGCCGGGGTGAAGATCCAGCTGATCGTGCGTGGGGTCTGCGCGCTGCGCCCCGGCGTGCCCGGCCTGTCGGAAAACATCACCGTGCGTTCGGTGGTGGGCCGCTTCCTCGAGCACCCGCGCGTCTATTACTTCTACAACGACAAGCAGGAAAACCTGTACATCGCCAGTGCCGACTGGATGGGCCGCAACCTGTTCCGCCGCATTGAAACCTGCTCGCCCATCCTCGACCCCAAGGTCAAGCGCCGCATCATCAAGGAAGCGCTGCGCCTGTATCTGGAAGACAATGTCAACGCCTGGGACATGCAGCCGGATGGCAGCTACAAGCGTCGCCCCAGCCGTGGCAAGGAGCGCTGCGCGCAGAACGTGCTGCTGGAGGAATACGCCCGCTAGTCGCTGAACCTGGCGTCTGGATGACACAGCGGCCGGCTGGCGGAACTTCCGTCGCCCGGCCGCTTTCTCATGGTGTTGCCGCTACGACAAGGAAGCCTCGTGACCATCCTGCTCATCCTGCTGGCCAGCCTGCTGATCCTCATCGGCCTGGCGGGCATCCTGTTTCCCGCCCTGCCCGGTCTGCCGCTGATACTGGGTGGCTTGCTGCTCATCGGCTGGGTCGATGACTTCCAGCACCTGGGCAGCCTGTCGCTCACCATCCTCACCTTGATCACCCTGTGCGGCCTTGCCGTGGATTTTCTCGCCGGGCTGCTGGGTGCCAAAATGACCGGAGCCAGCAAACAGGCCTTGTGGGGCGCCTTTATCGGCAGCATTGCCGGACTGCCCATGGGTCTGGCCGGCGTCATTCTCGGGCCGCTGGCCGGTGCCATGGTTGGCGAATTCATTGCCCGGCGCGACGCCTGGCAGGCCGGGCGGGTTGGCCTGGGCACGCTGGCCGGCTTTCTGGTCGGCACCGCCGCCAAGATCGGCTGCGCCTTCGCCATGCTCACCACCGCCATCCTCGCCTGGTTCTGGTAAGGCAGTGCGCAAGCAGGCAAGGCCAGCACCGCCAGCTTTTGGTAGAATCCCCCCGTTAACGATTACCTTCTGCGTGGTCCCTCATGGCTCAATATGTAATGTCTATGCTCCGCGTGAGCAAAGTGGTGCCGCCCAAGCGCCAGATCATCAAGGACATCTCGCTGTCCTTCTTCCCCGGCGCCAAGATCGGCCTGCTGGGCCTGAACGGCTCGGGCAAATCCACCGTGCTGCGCATCATGGCCAATGTGGACAAGGAATACGACGGCGAAGTCCAGCATCTGCCGGGCGTGAAAATCGGCTACCTGCCGCAGGAACCGCAGCTTGACCCGGAAAAAACCGTGCGCGAGGAAGTGGAAAGCGGCATGGGCGACGTGATGGGCGCGCAAAAACGCCTGGAAGAAGTGTATGCCGCCTACGCCGAAGAAGATGCCGACTTCGACGCTCTGGCCGAAGAACAGGCCAAGCTGGAAGCCATCATCTCCGCCGGTGCCGGTGACAATGTCCAGCTGCAACTGGAGCTGGCCGCCGACGCGCTGCGCCTGCCGCCGTGGGACGCCAAGATCGGCCCGCTGTCGGGCGGTGAAAAGCGCCGCGTAGCCCTGTGCAAGCTACTGCTGTCCAAGCCCGACATGCTGCTGCTGGACGAACCCACCAACCACCTGGACGCCGAATCGGTGGAATGGCTGGAACAATTCCTGGTGCGCTTCCCCGGCACCGTGGTGGCCGTCACCCACGACCGCTACTTCCTCGACAATGCTGCCGAATGGATTCTGGAACTGGACCGCGGCGAAGGTATTCCGTGGAAGGGCAACTACTCCAGCTGGCTGGAGCAGAAGGAAGAGCGCCTGGAGAAGGAAGCCAAGAGCGAAGGCGCGCGCATGAAGGCGATGAAGCAGGAACTGGAATGGGTACGCCAGAACCCCAAGGGCCGTCAGGCCAAGTCCAAGGCGCGTATCGCCCGCTTCGAAGAACTGTCCAGCTACGAAACCCAGAAGCGTAACGAAACCCAGGAAATCTTCATCCCGGTGGCCGAGCGCCTGGGGAATGAAGTGATCGAATTCGACGGTGTGTCCAAGGGCTTTGGCGACCGCCTGCTGATCGACAACCTGTCGTTCAAGGCACCGGCCGGTGCCATTGTCGGCATCATCGGCCCCAACGGCGCCGGTAAATCCACGCTGTTCAAGATGATTGCCGGCAAGGAACAGCCGGATTCCGGCACGGTAAAGATCGGCCAGACCGTGCAGATGGCTTTTGTCGAACAGAGCCGTGAAGGGCTGGAAGACGACAAGACCGTATTCGACGACGTCTCCGGCGGTGCCGACCTCTTGACCGTGGGCCGCTTTGAAATGTCCAGCCGTGCTTATCTGGGCCGCTTCAACTTCAAGGGTGCCGACCAGCAGAAGAAGGTAGGCATGCTGTCCGGTGGTGAGCGTGGCCGTCTGCATCTGGCCAAGACCCTGCTCAAGGGCGGCAATGTGTTGCTGCTGGACGAACCGTCCAATGACCTGGACGTGGAAACCCTGCGTGCGCTGGAAGACGCGCTGCTGGAATTCGCCGGCACCGTGTTCGTGATCTCCCACGACCGCTGGTTCCTCGACCGTATCGCCACCCACATCCTGGCGGCGGAAGGCGAATCGCAGTGGACCTTCTTTGACGGCAACTATCAGGAATACGAAGCCGACAAGAAAAAACGTCTGGGCGAAGAAGGCGCCAAGCCCAAGCGTATCCGCTACAAGCCGATCACGCGCTGATCCGCCTGCGGCAAAACAAAACCCCCGCTTGCGGGGGTTTTGTCATTCAAGGACAGCAAGTACTCAGGAAAGCTGGCTGTGCGAACCATCGCACAAGGGCTTGCCCTCGCTCAGCTTGCAGCCACAGAAATACACCAGCGCGCTTTCAGTCGCCACATACTCCACCGGACTGAAGCTGGAACCGGCATGCGAGCCATCGCAAAAGGGCTGTTTGCTACTCTGGCCACAGGCACACCACCAGTAACGCTGGCCCGCCTTCACTTCCACCGCATAGGGGAAGCTCTGGGGCGAAAATGGTTCATCTGCCATCACGCACTCCTTTGCAAAATTGCATACCGGGCTTTCAGCTTAGTGGGCGAACTGAACGAAAGCCAGCCTGCTCCGCCCGCAGTGCAGGGCAATGCTAAAATGCCCGTCATGCCATCCTTTTTCCGCCGCTGTTCCCTTTTGCTGCTACTGGCACTGAGCGCCTGCAGCACGCTGCCGGACGATCCCCCCGCACCGGCAGGCTATTACCGCGTCCAGCCCGGTGACACGCTTTACCGCATTGCCCTCAGGCACCGCCAGAGCATCAGCAATCTGGTGAGCTGGAATCAGCTGCAAGACCCGGCCAGCATCAATGCCGGCCAGCTGCTGCGCATCAGCCCGCAGGCCAGCAGCAGCCCGGCCCAGCCCAAAGCAGCAGCCAGCCCACCCGTCAAACCGGCTCCCAACACCCCGCCCCGCCCGGCTGCCTCTGCCATCACCCTGCAATGGCCGGCCACCGGCCGCCTGATAGGCAAGTTCAATGGCAGCAGCAACAAGGGCATCGACATCGCCGGCACGGCGGGCGATCCGGTACGCGCCGCCGCCAGCGGCACCGTGGCCTATGCCGGCAAGGGCATACGGGCCTATGGCAACCTGCTCATCATCAAGCATGGCAACGACTACCTCACCGCCTATGCCCACAACCAGACCCTGCTGGTCAAGGAAGGCCAGACAGTCAAAGCCGGACAGCAGATTGCCACGCTGGGCCGCTCCGGCAGCACACGTGACATGCTGCATTTCGAGCTGCGCCGCCAGGGCAAGGCCATCGATCCGCTGTCAGCATTGCCGGCTCAGTAACCACGCTGCCGCAGCACCAGGCCCTGTGGCGGCTCACCCTGCTGCAGCGCCTGCAGATTGGCCACGATCTGCGCCACCGCCGGCTCGGCCAGCGTCATGGCCGCAATATGCGGCGTCAGCAGCACGGCGGGATGGCGCCACAAGGGATGCACACTTTCCAGCGGCTCCACGGCAAAGACATCCAGCATGGCAAAGCGCAGATGGCCGCTATCCAGCATGCCCAGCAAGGCGGCCTCATCCACCTGCTCGCCACGCCCGGCATTGATCAGCGCCGCCCCCCGCGGCAGTTGCCGCAAGCGCTGGCCATCCAGCAAGCCACGGGTTTGCGCCGTGGCCGGCAGCAGATTGACCAGGATGTCACTGCGCGCCAGCAAGGCTGACAAGCCCTGCTCACCAATATAATCAGCCACACCCGGCAGCTGCCGCCCCTGCCGGCTCCAGCCGGCCACGGCATACCCCATCGCCGCCAACGCTTGCGCCACCTTGCCGCCGATCTCGCCCAAACCCAGCACGCCAATCCGCGTCTGGCCAGCGGTGGTGGCAGCCACTGGCTGCCACTGGCGGTGCTGCTGCTGGCGCTGGTACTGGTCCATGCGGCGCTGCACATGCAGCACACCGTACAGCACGTATTCCAGCATCTGCTGCGCCATGCCGGCATCCGTCAGCCGGATCACCGGCAGCGCCGGATCCAGATCATCCCGCCGCAGAATGCGGTCCACGCCAGCCCCCAGCACAAATACCGCCTGCAATTGCGTCATGCCGGCAAAAAAACCGGCTGGCGGATTCCACACCACGGCATATTGCACCTGCGCGGCCTCCACCGGCTGCGGCCAGCAGCAGACGGGCTGCTGTGGCAGCGCCTGCTGCAGCAGCTGCCGATAGTGCTCGCCGTCCTGCGCGCTATATAGATAAATCATCGCTCTCTCCCTGATATGGCCGCGGGCGGGACACGGTGCTTGTGCCGGCCCGGTCATGCATTGTAAATAACGGCAGGGGCAGTAACAGCATTTTCCTGGCGGGACAGCACAGGCTGCGCAGCCATTGCCGCGCTGGCGCAGATAGCCTAAGGTCTCGGCTTGGCCTTGTGGACTTTACCCGTATGACCCGTCATCTTTTCAGCCTGGCGCTACTGGCCGGGCTATGCGCGTGCAGCAGCACGTCGCGAAACCAGCCTCCGGCACCGGCAGCGGTCAGCCCCCCGCCCGGCAGTCCAGCCGTCGCCACGCCCGTGACCACGCCTCCGCCTGTTGCTGTCCCCGCCCGCCCGGCCGCGGCGGCGACCATCAGCACACCCGGCGACAAGCCAACGCTGACCGACAGCCAGGCACGCGCCTTGCTGAACCGGCTGCTACCGGCAGGCATCAGTGATCGTCAGGGTTGGAATAATGACATCCTCAGTGCCTTTGCCGCCCTCAGGCTTCCTTACCGGGCAGACAACTTCTGTGCGGTAGCCGCGGTGATCGAGCAGGAATCCAGCTGGCAGGGCGACCCGACCGTGCCCAATCTGCCGGCCATCGTCTGGGGCAAGATTGGCGAGAGGGCCAACAAGTATCTGGTTCCGCTGCCGGTGGTCAAAACCGCCCTGCTGAAAACCTCGCCCAATGGCAAAAGCTACAAGGCGCGTATCGACAGCCTGCGCACCGAGCGCGAAATGAATCTGCTGTTCGAGGACATGGCGGCCGAAGCAGGCAAACTGGGGCTGCCGCTGAATATGAAAAATCCCATTCGTACCGGCGGGCCGATGCAGGTGAGCGTGGAATTCGCCGAAGCCCACGTCAGGATCTGGCCCTATCCTTACCAGACCGGCAACAGCATCCGCAACGAGGTATTCACCCGCCGCGGCGGCGTGTATTTCGGCAGCGCCATCCTGCTGCAATATCCGGCCCCGTATCAGGACATGCGCTACCGCTTTGCCGACTTCAATGCCGGCCGCTACAGCAGCCGCAATGCCGCCCTGCAAGCCGCAGTCAGCCAATTGACCGGCCGCAAGCTGGCGCTGGATGGTGACTTGCTCAGCTATACCGGCAAGCAGGCCAGCGGCAGCACATACCAGGCCCTGCTCAGCTTGCGCAGCCGGCTGGACATGAGCCAGAGCGCCATTGAAAGAGATTTGCAGCAGGAAAAAAACAGCGCCCTGGCGCAAAGCGAGCTGTATCGCAAGGTCTTTGCGCTGGTAGACAGCAAGGCGGGAAAACCGCTGGCACGCGAACGCATGCCGCAGATCGACCTGCACAGCCCGAAAATCAGCCGCAAGCTGACCACGCAGTGGTTTGCCGACAAGGTGAATGCGCGCTATCAAGCCTGCATGGCAAGGCAATAAGCAACAGGGAAAGCAACAAGGCTGGCTGTGGCACAAGCCATGGCTGGCCTGGCTTGTCATCGGCGGGAATGGCCGGGAATGGCCGGGAATGGCCGGGAATGGCAAAAACGAAAAAGCCCAGTCTGGCGACTGGGCTTGATCTTGAATCCTGGCGTCCCCACGGGGAATCGAACCCCGGCTACCGCCGTGAAAGGGCGGTGTTCTAACCGCTAAACTATAGGGACTTTGGTGCACCCGGAGCGATTCGAACGCCCGACCCTTTGGTTCGTAGCCAAATACTCTATCCAACTGAGCTACGGGTGCAGATTCTGGCGGAGAAAGAGGGATTCGAACCCTCGATACAGGTTTAAGCCCGTATGCTTCCTTAGCAGGGAAGTGCCTTCGACCACTCGGCCATTTCTCCGTTCAGAGAGCGCCATATTAAGCAAGCTGGCGCCCCCTGTCAAGCATCCAAACTAAAAAATTATGCCGGCTGATCCAGACCGAATACCTTGTGCAGCACGCGCACGCCCAGCTCCAGGTATTTCTCGTCCACCAGCACCGATACCTTGATTTCCGAAGTGGAAATCATCTGGATGTTGATGCCCTCTTCCGCCAGGGTGCGGAACATGGTGGAAGCCACGCCACAGTGCGAGCGCATGCCCACGCCGACGATGGAGATCTTGGCGACCTTGTCGTCGGCATCGATCTTGGCGGCGCCGATATGGGTTTGCACTTCACGCAGGATGTCCATGGTGCGCGGGAATTCGCCGCGCGGTACGGTGAAGGAGAAATCGGTGGTGCCGTTTTCGCCCACGTTCTGGATGATCATGTCGACTTCGATGTTGGCATCGGCAATCGGGCCCAGAATCTGGTAAGCGATACCCGGCTTGTCCGGTACGCCCTTCACATTGATGCGTGCTTCGTTACGGTCAAATGCGATGCCTGCAACTACGGCCTTTTCCATGTTTTCATCTTCCTCGAACGTAATCAGCGTGCCTTCCCCTTCCTCTTCGAAGCTGGACAGTACACGCAGACGTACCTTGTATTTCCCGGCGAATTCCACCGAACGGATCTGCAATACCTTGGAGCCCAGCGAGGCCATCTCGATCATTTCCTCGAAGGTAATGGTCTTGAGACGACGGGCATCCGGCACGACGCGCGGATCGGTGGTGTAGACACCGTCGACATCGGTGTAGATCTGGCATTCGTCGGCCTTCAGCGCGGCGGCCAGCGCCACGGCGGAAGTGTCGGAACCACCACGACCCAGCGTGGTGATGTTGCCGTTTTCATCAATGCCCTGGAAGCCGGCCACCACCACGACCGAACCGGCCGCGAGGTCTGTCCGCATGGCGGCTTCGTCGATGGATTGAATACGTGCCTTGTTGTGCGAGTCGTCGGTGGTCACGCGCACTTGCCAGCCACAGTAGCTCTTGGCGTCGACACCGATTTCCTTGAGTGCCATGGCCAACAGGCCGATGGTGACTTGTTCGCCGGTGGAAATGATCACGTCCAGCTCGCGCGGGTCCGGATAGGCCTGGATCTCTTTGGCAAGGGCAATCAGTCGGTTGGTTTCGCCACTCATGGCAGATACCACTACTACGACATCATGTCCCTGCGCTTTCCATTTGGCGACACGGCGGGCCACGTTCTTGATGCGCTCCGCAGAGCCCATCGAGGTACCGCCGTACTTTTGTACGATGAGTGCCATGCTTGCTTCTTATATAGAAAGGTTGATATGTCGGACTTCGATTCTGGCCCGATCTTCGCCATAAAAGCAAGGCCATTGTTCGACAATGCCCATTCCTCTTTGCGCAATGCAACAAATCGCGTGGGCACGGCCATCAGCTGCGGCTGAAGCTGTGCTGGAATCTGCCTGACTCAAGCACTTTCCCCGGCCACGGGCTGGCCTGCCATTGCCGCGCCATGCTCAGCCGGCCAGCAGCCGCTGTGGATGAGCGTAGACATTCACCCGGCCCGGCCGGGCAAACCCCAGCAGGGTGAGACCATATTCTTCGGCCATTTGCACGGCCAGCGCGGTGGGTGCGGCCACCGCCACCAGGATTTCAATGCCGGCGGCGGCAGCCTTTTGCACCATTTCATAGCTGGCACGGCTGGTCACCAGTGCCACTCCGGCGCCCCAGTCGCTGATGGCACGCCGCCCGATCAGCTTGTCCAGTGCCACATGCCGGCCCACGTCCTCGCACACTTGCAGCAGCTTGCCTTGCAAATCCAGCCAGGCGGCGGCGTGGGCACAGCCGGTCTGCTGCGACAGGGTCTGCCGTGCGGGCAGCGCCTGCAATGCCTGTTTCAGCGCGGGCCAGCCCAGCCTTACCGTATCCGGCAAGGCCGGCAGGGGGCGGAAGATTTCTGCCAGTTGCTCCACGCCGCACAGGCCGCAGCCGGTGCGGCCAGCCAGTTGGCGGCGGCGCTCCTTCAAGGCGCTGAAACAGGCGGAGGCGAGTTCCACATGCACCTCGATACCGCTGGCGGCAGTGCGCACTTCGATGTCGTAGATGTCCGCCGGCTGCCGGGCAATGCCCTCGGCCAGGGAAAAGCCGCGGGCAAAGTCTTCCAGTTGCTGCGGGCTGGCCATCATCACCACATGGGCCAGGCCGTTGTAAACCAGCGCCACCGGTACTTCCCAGGCCAGAACATCGGCCTGTGGCAACATGGGCTGAGCCTCCTGCCACTGGATTCGCTCTATATGGCAGGCGATATCGAAGCCTTCGAAAGCGGAATCGGTCATGAATTAAGATTTTTTAAGGGTTTCATTGTCACTCGCTATTTGAGCTTACAGAAATTGCTGACGATAATGCAGTCAGGCTTCAACTCTCCAAGTTGGCCAGACCCGTCCTTCCGCCCTGCACCAGCGCCCGGCAGCCATGATGCTGCATTTGACGGCCAGAGCGGAAAGTCAGTCAACATTCCCATGAAGGAGACCCCATGCAGGTCAATCGGCGGCAGTTCTTCAAGCTGTGCGCCGGGGGTATGGCAGGTTCCACGATTGCAACGCTGGGTTTATTGCCGGAAAAGGCAATGGCTGATGTGCGCAGCTACAAGCTACTGCGCGCCAGTGAAACCCGCAACACCTGTCCGTACTGCTCGGTAGGCTGTGGCATTCTCATGTACAGCCTGGGCGATGGCGCCAAAAACGCCAAGTCCGAAATCTTCCATATCGAGGGCGATCCGGACCATCCGGTGAATCGTGGGGCATTGTGTCCCAAGGGGGCTGGTCTGGTGGATTTCATCCACAGCCCTGATCGCCTGAAATACCCGGAAGTGCGCGAAGCGGGCAGCAATGAATGGAAGCGCATCAGCTGGGATGAGGCATTCTCGCGCATCGCCAAGCATATCAAGCAGGACCGCGATGCCAATTTCACCGAAAAGAACGCCGATGGCGTCACGGTAAACCGCTGGCTGTCCACCGGTTTCCTGGCGGCCTCCGCCTCCAGCAACGAGGCTGGCTGGCTGACCCACAAATTCACCCGCAGCCTGGGCATGCTGGCTGTCGACAATCAGGCGCGTGTATGACACGGACCAACGGTGGCAAGTCTTGCCCCAACATTTGGTCGCGGTGCCATGACAAACCATTGGGTCGACATCAAGAACGCCAATCTGATCGTGGTGATGGGTGGCAATGCCGCCGAAGCACACCCGGTTGGCTTCCGCTGGGCCATTGAGGCCAAGACCCGCAACAAGGCCAAGCTGCTGGTCATCGACCCGCGCTTTACCCGTACTGCCTCGGTGGCAGACTTCTACGCGCCCATCCGCACCGGCACGGACATTACCCTGTTGTCCGGCGTGATCCGCTATTTGCTGGAAACCGGCAAGTACAACAAGGAATACACGCTCGCCTATACCAATGCGGCATTGCTGGTACACCCGGACTTCAAGTTTGAAGACGGCCTGTTCAGCGGCTATGACGCGGAAAAACGCAAGTACGACAAATCCACCTGGGCCTACCAGCTGGATGAGAAAGGCATGGCCAAGCGCGACGACACGCTGAACGACCCGCGCTGCGTGATCAACCTGCTCAAACAGCATGTGTCGCGCTATACCGCCGACGTGGTGGCCAATATCTGCGGCACGCCCAAGGAAGCCTTCCAGGCCATTTGCGAGCATCTGGCAGAAACCAGCGCACCGGACAAGACCACCTCCTTCCTGTATGCCCTGGGCTGGACCCAGCATTCCATTGGCGCGCAAAACATCCGCACCATGGCGATGATCCAGCTGTTGCTGGGCAATATGGGTATGGCCGGTGGCGGCATCAATGCGCTGCGTGGTCACTCCAATATCCAGGGTCTGACCGACCTGGGCCTGCTGTCCACCAGCCTGCCCGGCTACATGACCATGCCGTCGGAAAAAGAGCCAAGCCTGCAAGCCTATCTGGACAAGTACACCAGCAAGCCGCTGGCCGACGGCCAGATGAACTACTGGCAGAACTATCCCAAGTTCTTTGTTTCCTTCATGAAGGCGATGTGGGGGGACAAGGCCACAGCGGACAATGGCTGGGGTTATGACTGGCTGCCCAAGTGGGACAAGGGCTACGACGTGCTGCAGTACTTCGAGCTGATGCACCAGGGCAAGGTGAACGGTTACTTCTGTCAGGGCTTCAACCCGGCGGCGTCCTTCCCCAACAAGAACAAGATCGTGGAATCCCTTTCACGCTTGAAGTTCCTGGTGATCATGGACCCGCTGGTGACGGAAACCTCCACCTTCTGGCAGAACCACGGCGAGCAGAACGATGTCGATCCGGCCAAGATCCACACCGAAGTATTCCGCCTGCCCACCACCTGCTTTGCCGAGGAAGACGGCTCCATCGTCAACTCCGGCCGCTGGCTGCAATGGCACTGGAAGGGTGCGGAAGGACCGGGCCAGGCACTGACCGATCCGCAAATCCTGGCCGGCATCTTCCTCAAGCTCAAGGCCATGTATGCCAAGGAGGGCGGAGCCTTCCCGGATGCCATCAACAGCCTGTCCTGGGCTTATGGCGACCCGCACGAGCCCAAGCCGGAAGAGCTGGCCAAGGAGCTGAACGGCAAGGCGCTGGCTGACCTGCCCGACCCGAAAAACCCCGGCCAGTTCCTGGCCAAGAAGGGTGAGCTCTTGCCCGGTTTTGCCCTGTTGCAGGCCGATGGCAGTACCGCCTCCGGTTGCTGGATTTTTGCCGGCAGCTGGACCCAGGCGGGCAACCAGATGGCACGGCGCGACAATAGCGACCCGTCCGGCCTTGGCAATACCCTGGGCTGGGCCTGGGCGTGGCCGGCCAACCGCCGCATCCTGTATAACCGCGCCTCCTGCAAACCCGATGGCACGCCATGGGACAAGAAACGCACGCTGATCAAGTGGAACGGCGAGAAGTGGGTGGGTGTGGACGTGCCGGACTTCAAGGCCGACGAAGCGCCAGGCAGCACCATGGGTCCCTTCATCATGCAGGCCGAAGGGCTGGGACGCCTGTTTGCGCTGGACAAGATGGCCGAAGGGCCGTTCCCGGAGCACTACGAGCCGTTCGAGACGCCGCTGGGCACCAACCCGCTGCATCCCAAGGTTATCTCCAACCCGGCCGCGCGGCTGTTCAAGGACGACAAGGCACAGCTGGGCCAGCACCAGCAGTTCCCCTATGCCGCCACCACCTACCGCCTGACCGAGCATTTCCACTACTGGACCAAGCATGCACGGCTGAATGCCATCATCCAGCCGGAACAGTTTGTGGAAATCGGCGAGGAACTGGCCAGGGAAAAAGACATTGCCCATGGCGACATGGTGAAAGTGTCGTCCAAGCGCGGCTATATCAAGGCCAAGGCAGTGGTGACCAAGCGTATCAAGGCACTGCAGGTGAACGGCCAGTCGGTACACCATATCGGGGTGCCGATTCACTGGGGCTTTGAGGGGCTGACCAAGAAGGGCTTTATTGCCAACACGCTGACGCCGTTTGTCGGGGATGCCAATACCCAGACGCCGGAGTTCAAGTCCTTCCTCGTCAATATTGAGAAAGCCTAAGGAGCGACCATGTCACTGCAATCGCAAGATATCCTGCGCCGCTCCGCCAGCCCCACCCAGCCGCCGATTGCGCGCGAGCACAAGGCGGAGGTGGCCAAGCTGATCGACGTCACCACCTGCATAGGCTGCAAGGCCTGTCAGGTGGCCTGTTCGGAGTGGAATGACCTGCGCGATGAAATCGGCAGCAATGTCGGGGTGTACGACAACCCGGCCGACCTGACCGCTGAAAGCTGGACGGTGATGCGTTACAGCGAAGTCGAGCAGAACGGCAAGCTGGAATGGCTGATCCGCAAGGACGGCTGCATGCACTGCGCCGACCCCGGCTGCCTGAAAGCCTGCCCCTCGCCCGGCGCCATCATCCAGTACGCCAACGGCATCGTGGACTTCCAGTCCGAGCACTGCATCGGCTGCGGCTACTGCATTTCCGGCTGTCCCTTCAATGTGCCGCGCATCAACCAGAAGGATAACAAGGCCTACAAATGCACCTTGTGTTCCGACCGGGTGAGCGTGGGACAGGAGCCGGCCTGTGTGAAAACCTGTCCTACCGGCGCCATCCGCTTTGGCAGCAAGGAGGACATGAAGGAATACGCACAGGAACGGGTGGACGAGCTGAAAACGCGTGGCTATGCCAATGCCGGTCTGTACGATCCGCAAGGCGTGGGCGGCACCCATGTGATGTATGTGCTGCACCATGCCGACCAGCCCGAGCTGTACCACGGGCTGAAGAAGGATCCGCAGATCAGCCCGGTGGTCAGCCTGTGGAAGGGCATACTCAAGCCGCTGTCCACCATCGGCCTGGCCGCCTCGCTGTTGTTCGGCTTCTTCCACTACATCGGCGTCGGCCCCAACAAGGCCGAGGATGACGACGAGGAGGACAAGGTATGAGCAAGGAAAAGCTGATCAGCCGCTACAACGCGGCCGAACGCATCAACCACTGGATCGTGGCGGTGTGCTTCGTGCTGCTGGCCATCTCCGGCCTGGCCTTTTTCTACCCGGCCTTCTTCTGGCTCACCGGCGTGTTTGGTACGCCACAGCTGGCGCGCATCATCCACCCCTTTGTCGGGGTGCTGATGTTCCTTGGCTTCTTCCGGCAGTTTTTCCGTTACTGGCACCACAATCTGTTCAACAAGGAGGACATCAAGTGGATGCTGTCGGTAAAACAGGTATTGTCCGGCCACGAGGTGGGTGACACCGGCAAATACAACGGCGGCCAGAAAGGCATGTTCTGGCTGATGACCGGCTGCCTGCTGGTGCTGATCTGTACCGGGGTAATCATCTGGCGGCCTTACTTTGCCTATTACTTCCCCATCGAGCTGATCCGCGTGGCCCTGCTGCTGCATGCCTGGAGCGCCCTGATGCTGATTGCCGGCATCGTGGTGCATGTGTATGCCGCCATCTGGGTGCGCGGCACCATCCGCGCCATGGTGGAAGGCGTGGTGACGCACGCCTGGGCCAAGAAGCACCATCCACGCTGGTATCGTGAAGTGACAGGAGACAAGCACAAGCCATGAGCATTCGCATTGTTCCGGTAGAACAGCTGGCGGAGCGGCAAGCCGCCAGCCTGGACATCACCCCGCTGCTGCTGCCGCAGCCCGCCTCGCTGTATCAACAGCGTGCGGCGCGGCTGCAACAGCTGGCCGCCGGTCATGTGATGGCCGATTACCTGCAACTGGCCAGCCGCATTGCCCAGGCGCAACACCAGCTGGTACACAGCCAGCCGGTGCGGCTGCCTGCGCGGGCGGACTACTTCCGCCAGTGTGCCGAGCATGGCCTGCCCCCCCTGGGTGCGCTGGCCTGGCAACGCGACGGGCAGTGGCAGCAGCTGCTGCACGCCCTGTGCCAACAGCTGTCGGACAATGCCAGCCCGGCCGTGCAACAGGTGCTGGCACAGTTGATGTCCGCACCGGCCGAGCAGCAGGAACGGGCGGCGCAGTCACTGCTGTCCGGTGATCTGGCGGTGGTGGACAGTGCCCAGGCACCGTTTATCTGGGCGGCGCTGTCGGTGTACTTCAGCCAGCTGGCCAGCCAGCTGAACATGGCGGGGGTTGCCGAACCTGGCGACGCCCGCCATCTGTGCCCGGTATGCGCCAGTGCGCCGGTGGCCAGCATCGTCCGTCAGGGTAACGAAGCTGGCCTGCGCTATCTGCACTGCAGCCTGTGCGAAAGTGAGTGGCATCTGGTGCGGTCGAAGTGCAGCAACTGCGAGGCCACCCGCGACATCGGCTACTGGTCGCTGCAAGACCAGCACGCGGCGGTGCGCGGGGAATCCTGTGGCGACTGCGGCAGCTATCTGAAAATCCTGTCGCTGGACAAGGACCAGCAGGCCGAAGCGGTGGCCGACGACCTGGCCAGCCTGGCGCTGGATGCCGCGCTGGAGGAACAGGGCTTTGCCCGCAGCGGCCTTAACCCGCTGCTGTTTCCCGGCTGAACCCCGCCTGTCAGCGCACAACCGGCCCTCGTGGCCGGTTTTTTATGGGCAATAAAACAAATGTTTAAAAAGTCATGACAAATCATGATAAATAAAATACATCGCCCGGCCATTCCCCTTTGCATTCGACAAAGGCAGCAACTACAAAACTAGAAAGACCAAGCAATACCAGCGCCGCAAGCAGCCCGAGGGGCAGCAGCAGTCCAGCTGATGGGCTGTTGCTACAGCGGCCAGCCATGTCAGCGACATACCAGGGGAAAAGATGGCCAAGACCATACTCGTCGTGGACGACTCCACCAGCCTGCGGCTGGTGGTAAAGATGACGCTGGAAGGGGCTGGCTACGATGTCATCGAAGCCGCCGATGGCCAGCAGGCGCTGGCCTTGCTGGACGGACGCAAGATCCATCTGGTGCTGTCCGACCTCAACATGCCGGTGATGAATGGCCTTAGCTTGCTGGCAAAGATCAAGCAGCATCCCGACTATCGCTTTACCCCGGTCATCATGCTGACCACCGAAACCGCCGAACATCTGCGACAGCAAGGCCGGGAATGCGGCTCCTGCGCCTGGGTGGTCAAGCCATTCGAGCCCCCGCAACTGCTGGACGCCATCGCCCGGCTCATCCTGCCCTGAGCCAGCACCATGTCCCATCTCATCACCCTGGCTGCCGAGCAGACCATCTATCAGGCTCAGGCCGTGCACCAGCAACTGGCCGCCGCCTTGCGCGAGCATGCCCAGCTGGAGATCGACCTGTCGCAAGTCGAGGAAATCGATAGCGCCGGCGCCCAGGTACTGCTGTGGCTGCACCGTGCAGCGCAGCAGCAGTCATGCCAGCTGACGCTGAGCCATCCCAGCCCGGCGGTGCGGGACTTCATCCGGCTGCTGGGGCTGCAGCAGTTGCACAGTGCACTGGAGGCCGCAGATGGATCTTGAACTGGCCATGCAGTCCTTCCTGCAAGAATCTGCAGAACTGCTGGATGAGATGGAAAGCATCCTGCTGGATGCCGAGGCCGACAGCATTACCGCCGAACAGCTGGGCGCGCTGTTCCGCAGCATGCATACCATCAAGGGTTCGGCCGGATTGTTCGGGCTGGACGAGATTGTCCGCTTCACCCACCAGGCGGAAAACCTGCTGGACCAGCTGCGCGATGGCCACTTGCAGCTGGATGCCGGGCTGAGCGGCGTGTTGCTGCGCAGCCACGATCACGTCAAGGCCCAGCTGGCGGCAGTGGCAGCCGGGCAGGCCATTCCGGCCGGTGAGCAGGACAGCATCCTGGCGGACATCGCCGCCCTGCTGCAGCAGCCGGCAGGGTCCCCCTCTGCTGTCACAGCCAGCACCAGCAGTGCCGAGCCGCCGGGCGACAGCGACTGGCTGCTGTCGTTGCGCTTTGGCCGCGAGGTGTTGCGCAATGGCATGGACCCGGCCTCCTTTGTGCGCTACCTGGCCACGCTGGGGCAGATACAGGCGATTGCCAGCTGTTGCAGTGCCCTGCCCGCCGACGACAGCTTCGACCCGGAGTGCAACTACCTGCGGCTGGAAATGCAGTTCCGCGGTGCGGTGGATGCAGACCAGCTGGCTGGCGTATTCGCCTTTGCCAGCGAGGGCAGCCAGTTCATCATCAGCCCGCGCGCCCAGCTGTCCAGCCATCTGCAGCAAGCCCTGCAGGCCGGCGATGACGCCGAGCAGCAAAGCTGCCGCGACATCTGGCAGCAATGGGGCCTGTGGCAGCCGGCGGCGGACAGCACGGCCCTGGGCGCCGCCGTTGCGCCCTCCGATCACAAACCCGCCGCCCCGGCAGCAGACAGCAAGGCCGGGCGCAGCAGCGAAAGCAGATTCATCAAGGTGGAAGCCGGCAAGCTGGACCGGCTGATCAATCTGGTGGGCGAGCTGGTGATTGCCGGTGCCGCAGCCAATCTGCTGGCGCGCAGCCATGGCAGCAGTCCCTTGCTGGAGTCCACCGTGGTGATGGCCGGGCTGATCGAACAGATCCGCTCGCATACCCTGTCGATGCGCATGGTGCCCATCGGTGAAACCTTCAGCCGCTTTCCGCGCGTGGTGCGTGATGTCGGCCACGAACTGGGCAAATCCATCAAGCTGGAAATCAGTGGTGCCGACACCGAGCTGGACAAAACCATGGTCGACAAGCTGGCCGACCCGCTCACCCACCTGGTGCGCAATGCCATCGATCATGGCATCGAAGATGTGCAGCAGCGCCGCGCCGCCGGCAAGCCGGATCAGGGCCATGTCTGGCTGAATGCCTATCATGAATCCGGCAGCGTGGTGATCGAGGTGGCCGACGATGGCGGCGGGCTCGACCAGCAGCGCATCCTGGCCAAGGCCTTGCAGCGCGGCATCATCAGCAGCGATGCCATGCTGAGCGAGCAGGACATCTACCGGCTGATCTTTGCCGCAGGCTTTTCCACGGCCGAACACATCAGCAATCTGTCGGGCCGTGGCGTGGGGCTGGATGTGGTGCAAAAGAATATCGAGGCGCTGCGCGGCACGGTGGAGATCGACAGCGAGAGCGGGCTGGGTACCACCTTCCGCCTGCGTCTGCCGCTGACCCTGGCCATCATCGACGGTTTTCTGGTGGAGGTGGGCAGTTCCACCTTTGTCATTCCGCTGGAAACCGTGGTCGAGTGCATGGAGCTGCCTGCCACAGCCGGTGGCGCGGGCATGCCGGAGCGACTGCAGCTGCGCGGTGAAGTGCTGCCGCTGCTGTATCTGCGCCCGTTCCTGGAACTGGATGGTGAGCCAGGACGGCGGCAGAACGTGGTGGTGATACAGAGCGGTAGCCAGCGGGTGGGTCTGGTGGTGGATGCGCTGCAAGGCGAATTCCAGACCGTGATCAAACCGCTGGGCAGCCTGTTTCGCCATCTGAAAGCCATCAGTGGCTCCACCATTCTGGGCAGCGGGGGCGTGGCGCTGATCCTGGACATTGCGGCACTGATACAGCACGTCACCCAGCTGGAAAACGAGCATTACACGCAAACCCGCACTCTGGCCACAGCAGCGCACGCCCCGCCAGACGCGCCCAATACCAGCCATGACAGCCATTCGGGGGAAACAACATGAGCAAGGAAAGAACCATCAGCACGGCAGCCCGCCTCGGCCTTGGCTTTGGCAGCCTGATCGTGCTGCTGCTGGCCTGTGTGCTGACCGCCCTGAGCGGCTTTGGCATGATCGATAACGGCATGCGCGAGATGGACATCAATGATCAGGAAGCCAATCTGGCAGCAGCCTTGCTGAGTCAGACCCAGACCCTGCGCATCGCCTATCGCGATGTCATCATCTTCACCGATCTGAAAGAAATTGCGGCAGCCGAAGACAAGTACACCGAAGCCAGACGGGAGTATCTGGATACCGAGAAGAAACTGGCCACGGTCTTCCAGAGCGAAACGGGCACCACGCCGCGGGAAAAAGAGTTGCTGGCACAGATCCAGAACCTGCGCCCCGCTGCGTTTGCCCTGATGGACAAATCAGAAAAGCTGGGCGCGGTGAACCGCAATGATGAGGCCGCGTCAGTCATGAAGAACGAGGCCTCCCCCGCCATGCGCCGGCTGGTGGACGTCATGCAAAGCTTGTATGACTTTGAATTGAAATTAAACGCGGAAGCGCGTCAGGATGCGCAAAAAACCTATTTGCAAGCCAGAACCATCATGATTGCCCTGGCGATTGCCGCAACCTTGCTGGGCATCCTGCTCGCCACGCTGATTACCCGCCGCCTGGTACGCACCCTGGGCGGAGAGCCGCATGCCGTGGTCGAAGTCATGCATGAAATCGCCTCTGGCAACCTGATGACGCAGCTGCAACTGCGGGCTGGCGATACCGATAGCATGATGAGTTCCATTGCACGCATGGTAAGCAGGCTGCGCGACATCATGAGCGAAGTGCAAGGCGGTGCGAACAACCTGTCCTCGGCAGCCCAGCAGCTCAACGCCACCTCGCAGTCACTGTCGCAATCAGCCAGCGAATCGGCAGCCGGCATCGAGGAAACCACTGCGGCCATCGAGGAAATGTCCGCCGCCATCAACCAGACCAATGACAATGCCCGCGTCACCGAAGGCATTGCCGAACAGGCCGCCCGCGAGGCCGCCGAGGGCGGCGAGGCCGTGCGCCACACAGCACAGGCCATGCGCCAGATTGCCGACAAGATCGGCATCATCGACGACATTGCCTACCAGACCAATCTGCTGGCGCTGAATGCCGCCATCGAAGCGGCGCGTGCCGGCGAACACGGCAAGGGCTTTGCCGTGGTGGCGGCAGAAGTGCGCAAACTGGCCGAGCGCAGCCAGATCGCCGCCCAGGAAATCAGCCAGGTGGCCGCCAGCAGCGTAGGACTAGCCGAACAGGCCGGCAAGCTGCTGGGCGAAATGGTGCGCTCCAGTGGCCGGACCGCTGATCTGGTGCAGGAAATCGCCGCAGCCTCCAATGAACAGGCCGGCGCGGTCAACCAGATCAGCAGCGCCGTCCAGCAACAGAATGCCAGCACCCAGCAGACCGCCTCGGCCAGCGAGGAGCTGGCCTCCACTGCCGAACAGATGAGCAGCCAGGCGGAAAACCTGCTGGAACTGATGAGCTTCTTCCAGCTGCACGAGGTCACCGCCCCGCTGCCCGCGGCGGGCCGAGCCCGCGCCGGCAGGCATGGCATGCCGCAGCAGTTGCGCCGGGTCGCGCCCAGCGCGACCGACGAGTCCGACTACATCCGTTACTAGGCCGCAAGCCATGGGCGCACAACAACACTGGCGCAAAGTGAAACAGGCGGCCGCCGCCTTGCCACCGCTGCCACCGCTATTGCAATACCTGCGGCTGCGCGCCGGGCCACAGCGGCTGGGCATTCCCATCGAAGTCGTACGCGAACTGCTGGAGTACCAGCCGCTGACCACGCTGCCCAACATGCCGCCGCCACTATGCGGCATGCTCAACCTGCGTGGCAGTGCGGTTCCGGTTGTCGACCTGGCGCAATGCCTGGGCCTGCCTGCCGCCGTGCCGCAACGCCGCAGCTGCATCATCATCCTGCACCTGGCCGACTGCCTGCCCTCACCTGAAATCGGCATCCTGGTCGACGAAGTGTATGCCGTGCTCGAGCTGGCACACAGCGAGATCGAGGCCCCGCCACAACTGGGAGGCTTGCTGCCCGAACACTGCATCGCCGGCCTGCTGCGCGAACCGCAGGGCTTTACCGTGCTGCTGGATGCCAGACGCCTGCTGTCGCCGGACGAGCTGGCACGGCTGGCACTGCCGCTGGCAGCGCCGGTGCAGGCCGATTTACTGCTGCAGGAGGATGGCCATGACTAGCCAGCACGAACCGGAGCAGTACCTCAGTTTTCAGTCGGGTGCCGATATATTCGCCTGCAATATCCTGCAGGTGAAGGAAATCCTGGAATACCACCGGCTGACCAGCGTGCCGCAAATGCCCGCCTTCGTGCACGGGGTGATGAATCTGCGCGGCACGGTGGTGCCGGTCATCGACCTTGCCCAGCGCTGCGGCCGCCCGGCCAGCACCATCCTGCGCCGCAGCTGCATCGTCATTCTGGAAGCCGGCCAGGCGGAACAGCGCCAGTACATCGGCATGCTGGTGGATGCCGTCCATGAGGTCATCAGCCTGACGGCCGACGCTATCCTGCCCGCCCCGGCTTTTGGCAACCACCTGCGGCCTGACTTCATTGCCGGCGTCAGCCACTGGCAACAACGCTTCATCCTGCTGCTGCAAATGGACAAGGTACTGTCTGTCGAGGAGATGGCCAGCCTGTCCGCCCCAGCCGCCATGCAGATAAAGGCGGAAAGCCACTGCCTGATGAACTAGATTGGATGAGGACCTGCTCATGCCGGCAGTGACAGGGAATCGCTGCGCTGCAGCCTGCAAGTGAAAGCATCATGACCAGCAGCCCGCGCAAGGAAGTGTTTCTGCACCCCGGCGAATGGATTTTCGCCGGCAGGGAGCATGTCATCAGCACCCTGCTGGGTTCCTGTGTTTCCATCGTGCTGTGGCATCCGCAGTTGCAAGTGGGGGGCATGTGCCACTACCTGCTGGCGCGCCGCAGCGAGCGCTGCGGCGGCGAGTTGTCCGGCCGCTATGGCGACGAGGCCATGTTGCTGCTGCTGCGGGAAGTGCTGGCCACCGGGCGGCCATTGCAGGAATTCCGGGTCAAGCTGATCGGTGGGGCCGCCATCCTGGCCACGCTGGAAGGGGAGCACGGCAGCAACGATGTGGCCGCGCGCAATGCCGACATGGCCCGCTTGCTGGCCCGGCAACTGGGGCTGACAGTACAGGCAGAGGATCTGGGCGGGGCGAGTCCCAGAATGGTGATGTTTGATGTGCAATCCGGCGATGTCTGGGTGCGCCTGTCGCAGGATAACGAGACGGGTGCCGCGCTGGCCGGCAAAAAAAGGAAAAAAACATGAGCATCAAGGTGATGATTGTCGACGACTCGGCCGTGGTACGGCAGGTGTTGAGCGAGGTCTTTAATGCCAGCAGCGGCATCGAGGTCATGGATGTGGCCACCGACCCCATCGTCGCCATGGAAAAAATGAAGCAGCACTGGCCGGATGTCATCGTGCTGGATGTGGAAATGCCGCGCATGGACGGGATCACCTTCCTCAAGCAGATCATGGCCAGCCGCCCCACCCCGGTGGTGATTTGCTCCTCGCTCACCCAGAAGGGGGCCGACATCAGCATGCAGGCCATGGCCGCCGGTGCGGTGGAAGTGATTGCCAAGCCGCATGCCGGGGTAAAGCAGTTTTTGCAAGACAGCAACAATCTGCTGATCCAGGCGGTAAAGGGCGCCGCTGCCGCGCGCATGAGCCGCATGCGCAGCCTGCCGCCCACCCCCCTGGAAAGCCGCCCCAAGCTGTCGGCAGATGCCATCCTGGCCGCCCCCACCGGGCAACAGATGTTCCAGACCACCGAGCGCATCGTCGCCATCGGCACCTCCACCGGCGGCACCCAGGCGCTGGAAGCCATTCTCACCAAGCTGCCGCGCACCTGTCCGGGGCTGGCCATCGTGCAGCACATGCCGGAAAAATTCACCGCCTCCTTTGCCGAACGGCTGGACCGCTTGTCGGAAATCGAAGTCAAGGAAGCGGCCACCGGCGACCGCATCCTGCCGGGGCGGGCGCTGATCGCCCCCGGTGGCAAGCACATGATGATCAAGCGCAGCGGCGCCTTCTATCAGGTGGAAGTGGTGGACGGCCCGCTGGTCAGCCGCCACAAACCCTCGGTCGATGTGCTGTTCCGCTCGGCGGCCAAATTCGCCGGCAAGAATGCACTGGGCATCATCATGACCGGTATGGGTGACGACGGGGCCAAGGGGCTGAAGGAAATGCATGATGTCGGCGCCCGCACCATCGCCCAGGACGAAGACAGCTGCGTGGTGTTCGGCATGCCCAAGGAGGCGATCAAGCTGGGGGCCGCCGATGAGGTCATCCCGCTGGACGCCATGGCCAAGGCCATATGCCGTTAAGGGAGAAGCACTGATGCAGTTGACCACCATGCAGGATGTGCTGATCGTCGACGACAGCCACCTGCACCGACAACTGGCCAGCGAACTATGCAGCCAGCTGGGTTTCACCCACATCCGCCACGCGGTCAATGGCGAGGAAGGCATGGCACTGGTGCGCCAGCAATTGCCCGATCTGATACTGCTCGACCTGGAAATGCCGCGCATGGACGGGGTGCAGGTCATGCAACAGCTGGCGCTGGAAAAACTCGCGCCCTACATCATTCTTACTTCGGGCAAGGATTACATCCTGATTTCCACGCTGGAGCTGATGGGCAGCGGGCTGGGGCTGCCCGTGCTGGGCGGCTTGAAAAAGCCGCTGCAAGCCGGAGAGCTGCAGGATCTGCTGGCACGGCTGAGTACGCAGGCTGCCCATGGCAAGGAAAGCTATGCGCTATGTGATGCGGCCGACATCCGCCAGGCTCTGGAACAGCAGCAGATCATTCCTCATTACCAGCCCAAGGTCGATCTGGGCAGCGGTCAGCTCAAGGGTGTGGAAATGCTGGCACGCTGGCGCCACCCCGGCGGCGGACTGATCATGCCGGGCAGCTTCATCCCGGTCATCGAACAAAATGGCTGGGCCACCGAACTGACGCTCACCATGCTGGAGCAGGGACTGCAACAATGGCAGGAGTGGGCACGCCAGGGTCTGCGCCTGCCCTTGTCCATCAATCTGTCCGCCCGCTCGCTGCAGGGCAGCACCCTGATCAGCGAAATGGAAAGCCGCCTGCAACGCAGCAGGGTGCCTGCGCGCTATATCACTTTTGAAATCACCGAAACCGCCATTGCCGACAATCTGTCGGAGGCCATCGGCATGGCCGCGCGCTTGCGTCTGGCCGGCTTTGGCCTGTCCATCGACGATTTCGGCACCGGCTTTGCCACCTTGCAGCAGCTCACGCGCTTTCCCTTCACCGAATTGAAAATCGACCAGTCGCTGGTCACCGCCATTGGCCACAAGCCGCATCTGCAAGCCATCACCAACAGCATCATCGAACTGGGCCAGCGCATGCAGCTGACCACGGTGGCCGAGGGCATCGAAACCCAGCAGGACATGGAGCTGATGCAGACGCGCGGCTGCAATCTGGGACAGGGTTATTTCATTGCCCGGCCCATGGAGGCTGCACAGCTGCAACCCTGGGCCAAGCAGCGCCAGCAGTTGGCCGGCGCGATGCCACCGGCCATCAGCTAGGCTGTGGCAGGCCGGCTCAGGGCAGACGCCACAGAGGCGGCTCGTCCATCAGGGCGATCTGCTCGCGCAGCGACAGGATCTGCTCTTCCCAGAAGCGCGGCTGGGCAAACCAGGGAAAGGCGGCCGGAAAGGCCGGATCATGCCAGCGCCGCGCCAGCCAGGCCGAATAATGCAGCAGGCGCAGGGTGCGCAAGCCCTCCAGCAAGTGCAGCTCACGCACATTGAAATCGCAGAAATCCTCGTAACCCGCCAGCACATCCGCCAGCTGGGCAGACTGCTCCTCGCGCGAGCCGGACAGCAGCATCCACAGGTCCTGCAAGGCCGGCCCCATGCGGCTGTCGTCGAAGTCGACGAAATGCGGGCCATCGTCGGTCCACAGCATGTTGCCGTTATGGCAATCGCCATGCAGGCGCAGCTGGCGCACCGTACCGGCACGGTCGAAGCAGCGCCGCACCCCATCCAGCGCCTGGGCGGCCACACCGCGATACACCTCGCAAAGATCAGGCGGCAACAGATTGTTGGCCAGCAGATAGTGCACCGGCTCCACGCCAAAGCTGTCGATATCCAGCGCCGGCCGCTGCGCATAATCCGCCACCTGCCCCAGTGCGTGAATCCGCCCCAGGAAGCGGCCTATCCACTCCAGCGTGCGGCTATCCCCCAGCTCCGGCACCCGTCCGCCACGCCGGGCGAACAGGGCAAAACGGAAACCGCCATGCTGGTGCAGGCTGGCCCCGTCAAACAGCAGCGGCGGCACCACCGGAATCTCGCGCTCGGCCAGCTGCAGGCTGAAAGCATGCTCCTCCAGTATCTGGGCATCGCTCCAGCGCCCGGGGCGGTAAAACTTGGCCACCAGCGGCGGACCATCTTCCATGCCCAGCTGATAGACGCGGTTTTCATAGCTGTTGAGTGCCAGCAGGCTGCCGGAGGCCCGCAGGCCCAGGCTTTCCACCGCATCCAGCAGCGCATCCGGTGTCAAGCCGGCAAAAGGGGGAGTGGCATCATGTGTCATCGCGCCATTATACGTGCAGTTCCACACGGGCTACCCATTGCTGCGTCGGCTCGGCTAGTATGCAAGAAGGGAGTCCTCCCGAACTTGCAGGAGCCACACCATGCATACCCGTGATCCGCAGCAGGACAACAGACTGCTATCGCTCCCCGCCGATATCGCCGAAGCCACCTGGAGCGGCTGGCAATGCATCGCCCATACCCTGCACCGCCAGCGTTGCGAGCCGGCCCCCGATCAGCAAAGCCGGTGGCGCCACATGCTGGGCTGGCTGGCCGGCAATCTGCTGCTGGTGGCACTGCTGTATCTGCTATACCGATTTTCCCGATTCTGAGAAGGCCCCATGGAGCTGAAAAACCTGTACGCCCGCCTGCCCTCGGTAGACCGGCTGCTCAATCACCGCCTGCTGGAAAAGGTCGTCGACCGCCATGGCAGCGCCGCCCTGGCCGAGGCCGTGCGCCAGACCCTGGATGAGGCACGCCAGCACATCCGCGCCACCAACAGCCTGCCCGGCTGGGCCGCAGACGAACAGCAGCTGGCGCAGGCCGCCAGCCAGCGCGTGGCCAGCCGCCAGCAGATGCAGATGCGGCCGGTGTTCAATCTCAGCGGCACCGTGCTGCATACCAATCTGGGGCGCGCGCCGATGGCCGAGGCCGCCGTGGAGGCCGTCAGCCATGCCATGCGCGAGTCGGTGACGCTGGAATATGATCTGGACGGTGCCGGCCGTGGTCATCGCGACCACGCCATCAGCGCATTACTGCAGGAGCTGACCGGCGCCGAAGCCGCCTGCGTGGTCAACAACAATGCCGCAGCCGTGCTGATCCTGCTCTCCACCGTGGCGGCCGGACGCGAAGTAGTGGTATCGCGTGGCGAGCTGGTGGAAATCGGCGGCGCCTTCCGCATGCCGGATGTGATGCGCCAGGCCGGCTGCCGGCTGGTGGAAGTGGGCGCCACCAACCGCACCCATCTGCGCGATTACCAACAGGCCATCCATGCCGACACCGGCTTGCTGATGAAGGTACACACCAGCAACTACCATATCGAAGGCTTCACCCACAGTGTCAGCGAAGCCGAACTGGTCGAACTGGCCCACCAGCATGGCTTGCCGGCGGCCACCGACCTGGGCTCGGGCGCGCTGATCGACCTGGCCGCCCATGGCCTGCCAGCCGAACCCATGCCGCAACAGATGATTGCCCAGGGCGTGGATCTGGTGAGCTTTTCCGGTGACAAACTGCTGGGAGGCCCGCAAGCCGGACTGATCATCGGCAAGAAAAGCTGGATAGACAAAATCCAGCAACATCCGCTCAAGCGTGCCCTGCGCTGCGACAAGATGACACTGGCCGCACTGGAAGCCACGCTGCGACTTTATCTGCAACCGGACAAGCTGACACAACAGCTGCCTACCCTGCGCCGGCTGACCCGCCCGCAAGCGGAAATGCAAGAACAGGCCATGCGCCTGCTGGACTGCCTGGGCAGCTTCGCCGGCGCTGAGTTCGATACCGCGACAGCCGCCTGCCTGTCGCAGATTGGCAGCGGTTCGCTACCGGTCGACCGCCTGCCCAGCTGGGCGATTACCTTCAGTGCATGCGATGGCCGCGGCAGCACGCTGGAAGCACTGGCCCAGCGACTACGCAGCCTGCCCACCCCGGTGATCGGCCGGCTCAACGATGGCAAGCTGTGGCTGGACCTGCGCTGCCTGGAAGATGAAGCGGCCTTTCTCGCCAACCTGCAGCCGCCGGACTCAGCCGGCTAGCCGTGCCAGCGGCTCCAGCCCTGGATCAGCACAAAGGCTGCCACCGCCCAGCTCAGCGTGGCAGCAGCCAGTGCCCACGGCAGCCGCAGGCGGTCGACCAGGCAATACAGGCTGAACAGGTAAACAAAATACGGCAGCAAGGACCACATGCCGAACAGCACGGTGGTTTTCAGCGCCAGCGCGCCGCGCTCGCTACCGACAATGTAGTGGGCAATCAGCGCGAAGGTGGGAAACAGCGGCACCAGGCCGGCAATATAGTAATTGCGCGAACGCGACAGCAGGCTGATCAGCACCACCGCCAGCGCACCGAGCAGAGACTTCAGCAACAGAGCCAAGATCATTCCGTAACAGGATGGAAAACAGTGGCTATTCTGACATGATCCGCCGCCAACGCCGGTGAAATGCAGATCATTCTTATTATTGTTTTTATTTACCGGAAAATAAAAACCAATTAATAAAAACTTATTCGAGCTATGGCATACTGCACTCCCCACCCGCTTTGAACTGTAATGTCATGACCATTCACACCAGCCACACACCACACGAACCCGGTGACATGGCCGCACGCGACCGGGCTGCCCACCGCAGCACCATGGTCAGCGTCTGGGTCAATATCGTCCTGGCTAGCGCCCAGGTACTGATTGGCGTATTCGCCAAATCCCAGGCGCTGGTGGCCGACGGCATCCACTCGCTGTCCGACCTGCTCTCCGACTTCGTGGTGCTGTTGGCCGGCCATCACAGCCGCAAGGCCCCGGATGCCGACCACCAGTACGGTCACCAGCGCTATGAAAACGCCGCCTCGCTGATACTGGGCCTGCTGTTGCTGGCCGTAGGCATCGGCATGCTGTGGTCGGCCGCGGTGAAGTTTCACGACCCGTCAGCTATTCCCACCGTACACAGCATCGCGCTGTGGGTGGCACTGGTGGCGCTGGTCGCCAAGGAATTGCTGTTCCGCTTCATGCTGGCGGTGGCCAAGCGCGTGCGCTCCAGCATGCTGGTGGCCAATGCCTGGCATGCGCGCTCCGACGCCGCCTCGTCACTGGTAGTGGCCATCGGCATTGTCGGCAACCTGATGGGCTATCCCATTCTCGATCCCATCGCCGCGCTGATTGTCGGCTTCATCGTCGGCAAGATGGGCTGGAGCTTTGCCTGGAACTCGCTGCACGACCTGATGGACCGCGCCGCCGATGCCGAAGAAGCCGAAGCCATCCGTCAGACCCTGCTGGTCACACCCGGCGTGCTGGCACTGCATGATTTGCGCACCCGCAAAATGGGCGACCTGATCGTGGTGGATGTACACCTGGAAGTGGATGGCCACATGAATGTCTTTGATGCCCACGACATCGCCGAGCGAGCCCGCGACATGGTGATGCAGCAACACCCGGTGCTCAATGTCATGACCCATATCGACCCGGTGGGGCTGGAACATCCGGCCGACCGTTCCATCGCATGATTTTCGCCAGCGCCGGCCACATCGACCACGGCAAAACCGCGCTGCTGCAGGCGCTGACCGGCCACAATGCCGACCGCCTGCCAGAGGAGAAAAAGCGCGGCATGACCATAGACCTGGGCTATGTCTATCTGCCGCTGGCGGATGGCCGGGTGCTGGGCTTTGTCGACGTACCCGGTCACGAGAAATTTCTCGCCAACATGCTGTGCGGCCTGTCCGGCATTCCGCATGCGCTGCTGGTGGTGGCGGCCGACGACGGCATCATGCCGCAGACACGCGAGCATCTGGCCATTCTGCAACTCAGCGGCATCGCGCAGCTGAGCGTGGTCATCAGCAAATGCGATCTGGTCGACCAGGCTCGCCTGCAGCAAGTCACCGCCGACATCCGGCAACTGCTGCAAGCCAGCCGCTGGGCCGCGGCCCCGCTGTTTGTGGTCTCCAGCCACAGCGGCGAGGGCATCGCCGGCTTGCGCCAGCATCTGCTGCAGCAAAGCAGCCTGCCGGATGCCGCCGCCAGCTTGCGCTTCCGCCTGGCCATCGATCGCGCCTTCACCCTCAGCGGAGCCGGTCTGGTGGTGACCGGTACCGCACTGGGCGGGCGCGTGGCAGTCGGCGACAAACTCTGGCTGACTGGCCGCAATGTGCCGGTGCGCGTGCGCAGCCTGCATGTGCAGAATGCCAGTGCCAGCCAAGGCCAGGCCGGCCAGCGCATTGCGCTCAACCTGGTTGGCGATGTGGAAAAGCAGCAGGTCCAGCGCGGTGACTGGCTGCTGGCCACCGCCCCGCCACCACCCAGCCAGCGCATCACCATTGCCCTGCAGGCCATTGCCCCGCTCAAGCACTGGCAGGCCGTGCATATCCACCACGCGGCCCGTCACACCACCGGCCGCCTGGCACTGCTCAGCCGCAGCCAGCTGGAGGCCGGCGCCCATACCCTGGCCGAGCTGACGCTGGAACAGCCACTGTGGCTGGCCGATGGAGACCGGCTCATCCTGCGTGATGCCAGCGCCCGCGACACCATCGCCGGCGCGCAGGTGCTGGAACTGCAGCCGCCAACGCGCGGCAAGCGCCTGCCGGAACGGCTGGAGCATCTGCAGCAGCTGCAGGAGTCCATGCTGAGCCTGCCGGCCAAGCTGGCTGTGCTTGGCCGGCAGCAGGCGGTGATGCTGGACGACTTCGCCTGGGCCAACCAGCTGCCCGATCACGGCATGCAGGCCCTGCTGCAACACAGTGACGGCCAGCAGGTGGCAGACCGCCTCTACGCGGTCGAGCGCTGGGCCGGCTTGCAGCAGAAACTGCTGGATGGGCTGGCCAGACTGCATCAGCAACACCCGGACCAACTCGGTGCCAGCCGTGGCCGCCTGCGCCGGCTGGCCCTGCCCGGCGAACCGGAGGCCACGGTCAATCTGCTGCTGGAGCAGTTGCTGCAACAGGGCAGCCTGCGCCAGACCCGCGGCTGGCTGCACCTGCCACAGCATGTGCTCGCGTTCACCCCTCAGGAAGAAGTGCAATGGCAGCAGCTGGCGCCGCACTTTGCCAACAGCAGCGAGCCGCATTGGGTACGCGATCTGGCGGCTGCCAGCGGAATGGAGGAAGAAACACTCCGGCAGCTGCTGCGCAAGGCTGCCCGGCTAGGCCATGTGCTGGCCGTGGTGCCCGACCGCTACTTTGCAGCGGAAACCGTGCAAGGCATGGCCGACATCGTCCGTCAGCTGTGTCAGCAACACGGCCATGCCGATGCCGCCAGCTTTCGCAACCAGCTGGCCTGCGGCCGCAAACTGGCGATACAGATTCTGGAATTCTTTGATCGCAGCGGCTTCACCCGCCGCCTCGGCGACCGCCACCTGCTGCGCGAAAACCTGCTGTTCGCCGGCCACAGCACCAGCAGCAGCCAGGGCACGGACGAAACTTCACCCGCAGGCTGAAACCGGTATAATCGGCCGACACGGAAGAGAGGCATCCCCGGTGGGGTGGCTGGTCTTCAAAACCAGAGGGGGCCGCCAGCGGTCCCGGGTGGGTTCGACTCCCATTCTCTTCCGCCACTTTCCTGCCAGCCTGGTGACAAAAAAAGCCCGCGGATCGCGGGCTTTGCTACTGAGCGGCCAAGCGTGGCTGCCGCCGTTCAAGGCTGATTAGCCTTCAGCATCTGCCGGTAATATTCAAGATAAACGCTATACAGATGATGCAGGACATTGGCGCCGCGCCGGCCAGACTTGGCCATGCAGGCCTGCCTCGCGGCGTTCAGCTCCCTGATTTCATAAGGCATCAGCACGATTTCATCGCGCGACTGATAAACCGAATGCACCGACTTCAGATTATCAATCACATGCTGAATCAATCTGGCTTCCGGGGAATGGACATTAACATACAGCACATGAAATGCCTTGAGCAGCGCAATCATCTGGATGATTTTTTCTTCGTCGGCCCTCCCGGAACAAAGATCCGCACAGCAATTAGTCAAATTTTGTTTGATATTTATCATGATGCGACACTGACCTTGACTGACTATTGCCGAATAACAAGCTGCACGCGCCCTGCCTGAATGGCAGCGGCTGGTAACTTCAAACTCATTCCAAATGTCAAAAAATTAATCGATTGAGAAAAAGCAAACCATACGACTTAAGTACTTTTCTTCAAATAAAAACAAATAAGCAGCGCACAGCAGCCAGCACCCTGCGCTGACAGACGACCCATTCAATTCGCCCGGCAACAGCATGCAGCTGCAATTGCACCGCTCAAGCATATCACTTCAAACTTCCTTGCCAAGTATGCGCGGCAAAGGAAAAGAGCTGCACCCGGCAGCCCTTTATTCATATTGAATAATAATAAACTTTAATCATGCAGACGTATTGCCGCCATTTAAAGCAGGCTTTCTTTTACAGAAACATGCCACCCGAAGCCTCAATACGCTGCGCATTGATCCAGCCGGCCTCATCAGACAACAGCATGGCCATCACCGCACCAATATCATCCGGCAGGCCGACCCGCCCCAGCGCAGTCTGGCTGGCAATGAACTGGTTGAGCTGGGCATTATCCCTGACGGCGCCACCACCAAAGTCGGTTTCAATGGCTCCGGGTGCCAGCACATTCACGGCAATGCCGCGAGGCCCCAATTCCTTGGCCAGATAGTGGCTCAGCACCTCGACCGCCCCCTTCATCGCGGCATAGGCCGCATAACCTGGCAGGGCAAAGCGTGTCAGACCGCTGGAAACATTCAGGATGCGGCCACCATCGGCCAATAGCGGCAATAGCGCCTGGGTGAGGAAAAACACCCCCTTGAACTGGATGTTGAGCAAGTGATCGAACTGGGCTTCCGTCGTTTCGGCAAAGCCGGCATGGATGCCGATGCCGGCATTGTTGAGCAGATAGTCAAACTGCTGGCGCTGCCAGCGCTGCTGCAACAGCTGGCGCAGCTGTTCGGCAAAGGCCGGAAAGCTGCTGCTCTGTGCCACATCCAGCGGCATGGCGGCAGCCTGGCCGCCGGCCGCGTCAATTTCGGCCACCACGGCGTCGGCTGCGGCCTGGTTCGCCTGATAGGTCAGCACCACAGCTACCCCACGGGCGGCCAGCTTGAGGGCGGCATTGCGCCCCAGACCACGGCTGCCACCCGTGACCAAAGCAATTTTCTGTTGCATGTGAAGCTCCTGAGGAAAGCGCAGAAGCAGGATGCATCTGCAGGATTGCAGTGTATTGTTTTGTTTTATGGCGATAAACATGCCATTTACGATCATAATGTTCGTAATATCAAGACAATGGAGCCGCCGGCCATGGATCAGCTACAAGCCATGCGCATTTACCTGCGCGTCGCCGAGATGGGCAGTTTTACCCGGGCCGCAGCCCAACTGTCCTTGCCCAAGGCCAGCGTATCCACGGCCATCCAGCAACTGGAAAACCGCCTGGGCGCACGCCTGCTGCACCGGACCACGCGCCAGGTCAGCATGACGCCGGATGGGCAACTGTATTACCAGCGCTGCAAGGACTTGCTGGATGAAGTGGAGGAACTGCAGGCGCTGTTTGCCAACACGCCGGCCCGCCTGAGTGGCCGCCTGCGCGTGGACCTGCCCCACGCCATTGCCCGCCACAGCGTGCTGCCCAACTTGCCGGACTTCCTGCAGCGCCATCCGCAGCTGGAAATCGAACTGAGCAGCACCGACCGGCTGGTCGATCTGCTCAGCGAAGGTTTCGACTGCGTGCTGCGCGTGGGCCAGCTGCGCGACTCCAACCTGATTGCCCGTCATCTGGGCTGGCAGCGCCAGATCAATTGCGCCAGCCCGGACTATCTGGCACGCCACGGCACACCGCATGGCCTGGATGAGCTGGCCGGCCACCGGCTGATCCATTACCAAAGCGTGCTGGGTGGGCGGCGCAGCGGCTTCGAATACCAGGACAGCAGCGGCAGCCTGTGCCACTACAGCATGGCGGGGGCGCTGACGGTGAATAACTCCGATGCCTACCATGCCGCCTGCCTGGCCGGCATGGGGATCATCCAGGCACCGCAGGCAGGGGTTGCCGCCCAGCTGGCCGCGGGGCAGCTGGTGGAAATCCTGCCAGACTGGCAGGCGCCACCGCTGGCGGTCTCCCTGCTCTATGCCAACCGCCGCCAGCTGCCGCAACGCTGCCGGGTGTTCATGCAATGGCTGAGCGAGCTATTGCAGCCCATTTTGCAGGACAGCAGCGGCAATGCCGCTGTCAGAGCGGACGCCGATCCGCTATAACCATTAAAAGCAGGTACATCACGGGGAAAACATGTTTGATCGCAAACTGAAACAGGAATTAGCCGAGCTCAAGCAGCAACTCCATGCCGAACAGCAGCTGGGCAAGGCACTGGACCGCTCCATGGCGGTGATCCGCTTCAATCCGGATGGCAGCATCATCGAGGTCAATCAGAACTTTCTTAATACCATGGGCTATCAAAGCCAGGCCGAGCTGCTGGGCAAAAAGCACAGCCTGTTCTGCGACAGCGCCTATGCCGCCAGCAGCGACTATCAGCGCTTCTGGGACATGTTGCGCCGGGGCGAGTTTTATCAGGGCAGGGTCAAGCGCCGCAGCGCCGATGGCCGCAGCATCTGGCTGGAAGCCACGTATAACCCGCTGCTGGATGAGCAAGGTCGTGTGGTCAGCATCATCAAGTTTGCCACCGACATCACCGCCAAGGTCAACGAGGCCGCCCGCAACAACGCCATCCTGCAAGCCATCAACCGCGCCATGGCGGTGATCGAGTTCACCCCGGACGGGCAGATCATCAATGCCAATGACAACTTCCTGCAGGCCACCGGCCACAGCCGCGACAGCCTGATCGGCAAGCCGCACCGCCTGCTGTGCCCGGCCGAATTCGCCACCAGCCAGGAGTACGAAGCGCTGTGGCAGCGCCTGCGCAGCGGTCAGCATTACAGCGGCCGCATCCAGCGGCTGAGCCGTGATGGCCGCACCGTGTGGCTGGAGGCCAACTACAATCCGGTGCTGGATGAAAACGGCCAGGTACTCAGCGTCATCAAGTTCGCCACCGACATCAGCCAGCAGGTTGCACAACAGGTACAGGAGCGGGATGCCGCGCTGCTGGCCTATGGCTCCTCGCAAGAGACCCAGACACTGGCCAATGCCGGGGTCTTCGACATCGAGCAAAGCATCGAAGGCATCATGACCATGGCTACCGACATCGAACGCGGCAGCCAGCAAGTACTACAGCTGGGTGAGCGCTCGCAGCAGATCGGCTCCATCGTGCAGACCATCAAGGAAATTGCCGACCAGACCAATCTGCTGGCCCTCAATGCCGCCATCGAGGCGGCGCGCGCCGGCGAAATGGGCCGGGGCTTCGCCGTGGTGGCCGACGAGGTGCGCAAGCTGGCCGAACGCACCAGCTCCTCCACCGGGGAAATCAGCCATATGGTGCAGGATATCCAGGGCCATACCGACGCGGCGGTAGCCAGCATGCAAAGCCTGCTGCAACAGGCCAATGGCAGCGTGGAACTGTCCCAGCGCGTGGGACAGACCATTTCGCAGATCAACCACCAGGCCAAGGGCGTGGTGCAGGTGATCAGCCGCTTTGCCGAGATGAAAAACCAGAACGATCAGCTGAACTGAAGGCGGCGGAAAAGCGCTCAAGGGTAATTCCGCATTGGCAGGGCGGGGGAATGGGGATTAAATGCAGCCAGTACCCTGCTCCAGCCTGTCGGAGGCCCCGCGCACCATGAAAATCGGCCTGTTCATTCCCTGTTTCATCAACGAACTGTTTCCCCATGTGGCCATGGCCACGCTCGAACTGCTGGAAAGCCTGGGCTGCGAAGTGGCTTTTCCCATGGAGCAGTCCTGCTGTGGCCAGCCGCTGGCCAACAACGGCGACAGCAAGGGCGCCTGTGAGGCCGCCCGGCGCTTTACCGGCGTCTTCCAGCAATACGACTATGTGGTCGCCCCTTCCGGCAGCTGCGTTTCGCACGTCACCCACCACTACGACTGGTATATCGCGGACGACCCGGCCTATCAGCAGCTCAAGCCCAAGGTCTACGAGATCATCGAATTCCTGCAGGACGTGCTCAAGCTGGAAAAACTGCCCAAGCCGGTGTATTTCCCGCACAAGGTCTCCATTCACCAGAGCTGCCACGGCCTGCGCGAACTGCACCACGCCAGCCCGTCCGAACTGATGATTCCCTACCAGTCGCGGCTGGAAAACATCCTCAAGCTGGTGGATGGCGTGGAAGTGCTGCTGCCCGAGCGCCGTGACGAATGCTGTGGTTTTGGCGGCACCTTCTGCGTGGATGAGCCGGAACTGTCCACCGCCATGGGCGAAGACCGCGTGGCCCAGCATGAGGCCACCGGTGCGGAATATATCGTCGGCGCCGACCCCTCCTGTCTGATGCACATGGGCGGCATCATCCGCCATCAGG
>NZ_JAELTZ010000207.1:0-302 GCF_016429115.1 Aquitalea sp. ASV15
CCATGGCAGCGTTCCACTTGCATGGGGATGCCCAGGCACATCAGCCTTCTCCTTGCAGTACGCGGTCGTCGCCAATGCGGCAGGCGGCTTCGGCGGACGGGCGCTCGTTTTCATAGCGCTGCATGTCCTGTCTCTTATACACATCTCCGAGCCCACGAGACATTAACAAGGATCGCGTATGCCGTCTTCGGCTTGAAAAGGGGGGGGGGGGGGGGGGGGGGGGGGGGGGGGGGGGGGGGGGGGGGGGGGGGGGGGGGGGGGGGGGGGGGGGGGGGGGGGGGGGGGGGGGGGGGGGGGGGGGG
>NZ_JAELTZ010000208.1:0-302 GCF_016429115.1 Aquitalea sp. ASV15
CCCCCCCCCCCCCCCCCCCCCCCCCCCCCCCCCCCCCCCCCCCCCCCCCCCCCCCCCCCCCCCCCCCCCCCCCCCCCCCCCCCCCCCCCCCCCCCCCCCCCTTTTTTCAAGCAGAAGACGGCATACGCGATCCTTGTTAATGTCTCGTGGGCTCGGAGATGTGTATAAGAGACAGGCCATCGACGGTGGCGGTGCTGCTGGCGGTATGGCCCTGGCTGTCGGTAAAGGTGACGGTAACGGTCTGGCCGGCTTCGACGCTGCCGGTGCTGCCGCTGACCACCACCGCAGTGCTTTCAGCCTTG
>NZ_JAELTZ010000209.1:0-302 GCF_016429115.1 Aquitalea sp. ASV15
GGCTGCGCAACTACGGGCTGGACCCGACGGCCGGCAGCATGCAGGCCATCATCGACCAGGCAGCCAAGCTGGGCGGCAGTCAGGAAATGCTGGAGCGCATCACCCTGGCACTGGGCCAAGCCTGGACCTGTCTCTTATACACATCTCCGAGCCCACGAGACATTAACAAGGATCGCGTATGCCGTCTTCTGCTTGAAAACGGGGGGGGGGGGGGGGGGGGGGGGGGGGGGGGGGGGGGGGGGGGGGGGGGGGGGGGGGGGGGGGGGGGGGGGGGGGGGGGGGGGGGGGGGGGGGGGGGGGGG
>NZ_JAELTZ010000210.1:0-302 GCF_016429115.1 Aquitalea sp. ASV15
CCCCCCCCCCCCCCCCCCCCCCCCCCCCCCCCCCCCCCCCCCCCCCCCCCCCCCCCCCCCCCCCCCCCCCCCCCCCCCCCCCCCCCCCCCCCCCCCCCCCCCCCTTTCAAGCAGAAGACGGCATACGCGATCCTTGTTAATGTCTCGTGGGCTCGGAGATGTGTATAAGAGACAGGCCCTGGAGTGTCAATTTCTACTTGCTGCCCATCGGCATGGCTTGCGGTGTGGTGGTGGTGACACTGGCCGGCTGGCCGCTGGTCGGCCGGGTGGCACGCGCTTCGCCGCTGGCGATTTTGCGCGCA
>NZ_JAELTZ010000211.1:0-302 GCF_016429115.1 Aquitalea sp. ASV15
CCCCCCCCCCCCCCCCCCCCCCCCCCCCCCCCCCCCCCCCCCCCCCCCCCCCCCCCCCCCCCCCCCCCCCCCCCCCCCCCCCCCCCCCCCCCCCCCCCCCCCCTTTTCCAGCAGAAGACGGCATACGCGATCCTTGTTAATGTCTCGTGGGCTCGGAGATGTGTATAAGAGACAGGGGCAAACACCATGGAAGGGAAACTGATATTGTCGGCCAGCTGCAGCCCGCGCCGCTGCGCCTCCTGGCGAATGGCTGCCGGTGCCGGCTGATTGCCATTGAGTACCAGATCGGCTGCCAGCAGCTG
>NZ_JAELTZ010000212.1:0-302 GCF_016429115.1 Aquitalea sp. ASV15
CCCCCCCCCCCCCCCCCCCCCCCCCCCCCCCCCCCCCCCCCCCCCCCCCCCCCCCCCCCCCCCCCCCCCCCCCCCCCCCCCCCCCCCCCCCCCCCCCCCCCCTTTTTCAAGCCGAAGACGGCATACGAGATCCTTGTTAATGTCTCGTGGGCTCGGAGATGTGTATAAGAGACAGGGCCGAGTGCGATGCCATCGTGGCAGCGCTGGCCGCCGGTTTCGACGCCGCCTGAGTTGTCTGATGGCAGGGGGCGCGCCTGTCGCGGCGCCCTCTGCCTGCTGATGGGGCCTTGCCATGCACACCC
>NZ_JAELTZ010000213.1:0-302 GCF_016429115.1 Aquitalea sp. ASV15
CCCCCCCCCCCCCCCCCCCCCCCCCCCCCCCCCCCCCCCCCCCCCCCCCCCCCCCCCCCCCCCCCCCCCCCCCCCCCCCCCCCCCCCCCCCCCCCCCCCCCGCTTTTCAAGCAGAAGACGGCATACGCGATCCTTGTTAATGTCTCGTGGGCTCGGAGATGTGTATAAGAGACAGGCATGATTCTGGCCGACAGCGCGGTGCGGGCCGGGTAGCGGGTGGCCGGAAAAGGCCGCTGCTGCCGGTTGACGGCGCGGTACAAGGCGTCCGCAGCCTCGATCTGCCCGGCCGTGGGCCGGCTGCG